>LJHD01000087.1 GCA_001983475.1 Candidatus Epulonipiscium fishelsonii
ATACTAGACGCAATTAGAAATTGTACCTAAAATAATTGTCTAAAAGAGTACTTTAAAACTCAATATGTATTGATTTAATTTGCTTTTAGTATATCAGTTCTTTTTATTGCTAAAAATTTGTGTTATATTATTCTTTAATAATGTTATAAAAGCTTTTAAAATCAGGTTGACCGCTCCTACTTTTAGAGATGTTTACAGAGACTAGAACATTAATATACAACCTCAGAATAATTGACCTAATTATCCCCTTTAAGATTTATATATGTAAAAAAGTAGACTAATTATTATTAGTCTACTTTTTTAATGTATAATGAAATCCACAGGCTAGGCCTGGGGTTCAAAAAAGCTTATAGCTTTGAGTATATTATGTAAGCCCTCCGAGGGAATAATTTTAATGGTCTGACCTCAAAAATGGACAAGAATAGTTTAAGCAAAATGGAATTGCAAATATCATATTGTATTTGCACCAAAATATAGAAGGCAAATAATATATGATAAGATTAAAGTTGATATAGAAAAGATACTAAAGCAGTTATGCGAGTACAAAGGAATTGAAATAATTGAGGCAAGTATATGTAATAATGGGATATTTAAAAGAAAAATGTGCGTTAAAAGTACGGAAATAGGCAGTTTTGGTGCAAAGGGTATTATATATATACTGTAGGTAGAAACAAAAAGGCAATACAAGAATATAAAAAAACAGTTGCAAGATGATGTTGCAGGAAATCAGATAAGTATAAAAGAATACATTGACCCGTTTACGGGTGAAACAGTAAAATGACGTAAATAAAACAAACCCCTTTAGAGATAGCGTAAAAAAATATGTAGTTGTCAGACCATTCAGTGTGTCTTATTACATAGTTAGTAACAAGTCGTTAAAAAACAAGTACAAACCACCAGTCTAACGTGTGATTTTGATTATTTATAAATTTTAAGGCATAAAACCACTATCCCATTAGATAATTATTTTATGCCTATCCTTTCGGATAAAAATGCTTAAGAATTATACTAAGCAAGTTATTTGCTAGTATAATTCTTAAGTGAACTATAGCCGATGATCGGACTCGAACCGATAACCTGCTGATTACAAGTCAGCTGCTCTGCCAATTGAGCCACGTCGGCA
>LJHD01000088.1 GCA_001983475.1 Candidatus Epulonipiscium fishelsonii
CCATATATTATCCAATCAATTTTTTCTGCTTTCGCAACATTCACGCTTAGCCTTATTTCATACTTACGTTGTAGTTTGAATGGCTTTAGGGATTTCAAGCAATTCAAGTAGTATATGGCATAGTTACTAACTATGGCTACGCACTAGTTTCCCAATACGCTTACTGAATGAGAGGGCTTATATCCCCCCCATAAAATGGAGTGGGTTTTACGCCCTTATTCTATAATTTGTTGAATCAAACGCATCTAAGTTTAAATCTTCATAAATATTATCTCTGGTCTTCTTATTTTCTAATCTTTCTTGCAATTCTTGTTGCAATTCTTCTTTTGAATTTTTGTTCAAGTCTTCTTGCTTATTAACTTCTAATGCTAAATTAACTTCTTGTACCACTACAATACAAATGCTTATTAACAATAAGGTAAATATTGTTGATGCGTATTTCTGTCCCATGGTTTGCTCTCCTTTTCCGTTATTATAAGTTATATAGGCTGTTGAATAAATGATGACGTCTTTAATTTCTCATCATTTGTGAGTAATCATGAGTAAAAAAGTAAATAATTTTTAAAACATGGGCTTTGCCACGATCCCAAATTACTTTTTTCTTAATCTTTTCTTGTAAATAAATCAGATTTGTTAAATATACCAAATTAAAATTAATTACTTAACAACCTATTATAAACTAAGTTAAATTTTGTTAACTTAAGTTTTATTTATTACTAAACAATTACTCAGCAATCCTTTTGTGTAAATATTAGGAAATATTTTTTATAGTTGATATTTAATGGACTTCCCGAATGGAATTTGCATAAATTGAGTATATTTTAGCAATTGTTAAGAACATAAATATTATTAATTGGATATTTCTTAGGTTATCAAAAATAATAAAAAGATTGAAATCTGTTAAAATTTTTATTATGTTTTGTATATTAGTTACTATTTATTTTAAATAGCTGCTCTAATTGGGCGTAACCCTGCACCGCATTATGAAACACTTTTTTTATTATTTATAATGTTTCACTATATAATAGCTATAATAAAAATTATTAACAACTATTGGCAGGAATATTCAAAAATTATAAAATTTTTTTGTGATGTAACTAAGCAATAATAGCTATAATTGAAAATTTTTATATATTCTTAGTTTTAATAAATATAAAATTTTAAAGCTTTTTTTAAAAACATGTTTTAGAGTTTTTATTTAGGGTAATACTACTATTAAGTCAACAATTGATTTTATATTTAATTTATGTTAAAGTTTTATATACAACAAAAGAAAGGGGCCTTTACATATGTGTGGTTTTTGTGGCTTTATAGATATTAATTTGGAGGATAAACAAACAGTCTTGTCTCAGATGATGGAAAAAATTGTTCATCGTGGACCAGATAGTAGTGGAGAATTTATAGATGAAAATGTAGGACTAGGATTTAGAAGATTAAGCATTATTGATTTAGCAGATGGTGCACAGCCACTTTATAATGAAGATGAAAGCTTAGTGTTAACTTTTAATGGAGAAATTTATAATTATCAAGGAATAAGAAAATTTTTAATAGATAAAGGACATGTTTTCAAAACACAAACTGATTCAGAAATTCTTTTGCATGGGTATGAAGAGTTTGGAACAAGCCTCTTGTCTCATCTAAGGGGAATGTTTTCTTTTGTTATTTGGGACAGAAGACAGAAAGTTCTTTTTGGAGCAAGAGATTACTTTGGTATTAAACCTTTTTATTACTATCATGAAGGAAGCAAATTTGTATATGGATCCGAAATTAAGTCAATATTGGAATATCCTAGTATAATAAAAGAGCTGAATGAAGAAATGTTAGAGCAATATTTAACTTTTCAATATGCTCCAGGGAGAGAAACATTTTTTAATAGAATTTTCAAACTTCCTCCTGCTCATTTCTTTTTATTTAAAAATAATAAAATGGAGATTAATCGTTATTGGGAGCCAGAATTTAATGCAATGCCTGATACATTTGAAAGTTATGTTAATAAGATTGATGAAACCATAAAAAATTCTATTGAAGCACACAAAATTAGTGATGTGGAAGTTGGATGTTTTTTATCAAGTGGAGTAGATTCAAGTTATGTTGCTAGTTGCTTTAATGGGGACAAGACCTTTACGGTTGGTTTTGACAATGAAGAATATAACGAAATAAGTTATGCCCAAGAGTTGTCAAAGGAATTAGGAGTGGAACATTTTAGTAAAATTATAACTCCGGAAGAATATTGGGACATTTTACCTAAAGTGCAATATTTTATGGATGAGCCACTGGCAGATCCATCCAGTGTAGCTTTATATTTTGTTAGTCAACTTGCAAGTAAGCATGTTAAAGTGGTACTTTCAGGAGAAGGAGCAGATGAACTTTTTGGGGGGTATAACATTTACAAAGAACCTATTGATACTGCTAAATATAGAAATGTACCAAGATGGATTCGTGTATTCCTTGCCAAAATAGCTAAAGCATTACCTTTTAATTTTAGAGGAAAAAATTTCTTGATACGTTGTTCGAAATCTATTGAAGAAAGGTTTATTGGAAATGCCTATATATTTTCACCTGAAGAACGAAAGGTTTTACTAAAAAATCCAACATTAGCTTCTTTGCCTCAAGTACTTACTAAGAAATTTTATAGCAAAGTGCAAAACAAAGATGATGTAACAAAAATGCAATATCTAGATATCCATATGTGGCTTGCAGGTGATATTCTTTTAAAAGCGGACAAAATGAGCATGGCTCACTCTTTAGAGTTACGTGTACCGTTTTTAGATAAAGAAGTTTGTAAAGTAGCAACATCTTTACCACTAGAATATAGGGTGAATGAAGAAAATACCAAGGTTGCAATGCGTGCTGCTGCAAATAGAAATATGCCTGCAGCTGTTGCTAATAAGAAAAAGCTTGGATTTCCTGTTCCAATTAGAATTTGGCTTAAAGAAGATAAATATTATGATATAGTTAGAGATTACTTCATAAGTAATGCTGCTAAAAGATATTTTCATACAAAAAATTTAGTTCAACTATTAGATGAACATAGACTTGGAAAAGTTGATAACAGCCGTAAAATTTGGACAGTGTTTATGTTCCTAATTTGGTACAACCAATATTTTGAAACAAATTAAAATTATTAATTTATACAAGTGAGATTCTTTTGGGCGAACTAAATGTTCGTCTAAAAGAGGTGACAGATGATTTAAATACATAGCTCTTTTAAGTTTTTATTTACCTTATTAAAATTTAGGTATATAATATTTTTATACTATATTTTAATAAGGAGCATGTATATGTTTAAATCTGTTAAACCAATTTATTTGTATTGTGTAATTTTAGCCCTCTCTGCAATTGCTCTTGGGTTCAGTGATTCTATTTTCTCAAACTATTATAAAGATGCTTATCAAATTACTGCTTATCAACGAGGTCTTGTTGAGTTTCCAAGAGAATTGCCTGGGGTATTATGTATTGTCTTAATCTCCTCTCTTTCATTTTTGGGTGATATAAGAATGGCGATAGTTGCTCATATCTTAAGTGCAGCGGGAGTATTACTTCTTGGATTGTTTACACCTGAATTTAATGTCATGTTGATATTTCTATTTGTTAATTCCCTAGGGATGCACATGTTTTTTCCACTTCAAGATGGAATAGCTATGTCTTTAATTGGAAAAGAAAACATAGGCAAGGAAATGGGGAAATTAAAAGGAATTAGTACGGCATTTATGATGATTGCCGGCATTATAGTATTTTTTGGATTTCGAGTTGATTTTTTCTCGTTTGTTACCCCTATTAAAAGTATCTTTGTTATCAGCGGAATATTGTTTATAATAATTACAATATTATTTATTGTATTACAAAAACTTGTTAATTCGCCTATTCAACAAAAACGTAAGGTAAAGATACTATTTAGAAAAGAATATAAATATTATTATATTTTAGCAATAATGAATGGAGTACAAAAACAAATCATATTTGTATATGGACCATGGGTGTTGATTGATTTATTGAGTCAACAAACAGATACACTAGCTTTAATTAATATATTCGGTTCATTGCTAGGAATATTCTTTATACCAAAACTTGGTAAATGGATTGATAAGCTAGGACTTAAAAAAATGCTTTTTGCTGATGCGTTATCGTTTATTACAATTTACATATTATATGGTCTTCTTAGTTTAGGTTTTGTAAGTGGATTTATACCTAAAGTTGGGTTTCCTGTGTATTTAGCAATAGGGATACTTGTTTTAGATAAATTATCAATGCAAATGTCTATAATTCGTGTTGTATATCTTAAATCTATTTCTATTGACCCTAGTGATATAACACCAACATTATCACTGGGTATTAGTATGGATCATATTGTTGCCATTACATGCGCTTACTTGTGTGGAATTATTTGGAGTGAAGCTGGTCCTCACTACATATTTTTCTTGGCAGCTGCTTTTTCCCTAGTCAATCTTTATGTAGCTTTTAAAGTTCAAGATAAACCAATTGAAATTAAGTAAAACTAAAAGTAAGAGAGTATTGTTTGCTCTCTTACTTTTTTTGTTTCTTTTCACATAGATTTAGAAAAAACGTGAATTCCTAAATTATAGAAAACCAAAGGGATTTTTCTTTTAGTTAACTCCTTGCTATTGTGCACCTTTGAATGACAGCAATTTGATTATAAGGAAGAATGTAATGTGGGAACTTCCCAATCCTAGAAAAATATTTCAGCTTATAAGTACATTTACTATAGTGTCTTCTTATCTTTATCATGAATAATGTTTATAGTGATTCTACAATTAAGATTTTTAGTGACTAGCACAGCTGGTAAATTTTGAAAAAAATAACTATAAATCTATCATTAGTGCATTATGCACAATGGTATAAGAGGATACATACAAACGCTCAGTTTTTTACATTCGAATTTAGGAAAAACGTGACTAAATATGTTGTTTTTTATAGATATTACTTATTTTGTAATGAATATTTATGCAGCTAAAGTTATAAAGTTTTTAGACTTTTATCTTTATTTAATCTGAAAAAATCTATTTTGCTTATAATTTGTACAAATAAATATACATGATTTATAAATTATTAGCTATAATTCCTGAATCATGTATTTAGGAAAAACGTGAACAAATCTGTTATTCCTAAATTATGGAAAAATACCAACTGGCTTTTTTCTTATTTTTTAATAAATCTATATACTGCTAAAAAGAAGATATATTAAAAGTCGGATATTATTCCGGATAGGGAATGCTGAATGGAAACCTTGATATTATTTAGGATAGGGAATGCTGAATGGAAACCTTGATATTATTTAGGATAGGGAATGCTGGAGGGAAAGTAGGATAGTAATTTATGGAGTGAAACCGTGATATTATATAGAATAAGGATTGTTGAATAGAAACTGTGATAGTATATAGAATAGGGAATGCTGGAGTGAAACCGTGATATTATATAGAATAGGGAATGCTAAATGGAAACCGTGATAGTATATAGGATAGGGAATGCTAAATAGAAACCGTGATGTTATATAGAATAGGGAATGCTAAATAGAAACCGTGATGTTATATAGAATAGGGAATGCTGGAGGGAAAGTCGGATAGTATATAGAATAGGAAATGCTGAATAGAAACCGTGATGTTATATAGAATAGGGAATGCTGAATGTAAACTGTGATATTATATAGGATAGGGAATGCTAAATGGAAACCGTGATAGTATATAGGATAGGGAATGCTGGAGTGAAACCGTGATAGTATATAGAATAGGGAATGCTAAATAGAAATCGTGATAGTATATAGAATAGGGAATGCTAAATAGAAATCGTGATATTATATAGAATAGGGAATGCTGAATGAAAACCGTGATAGTATATAGGATAGGGAATGCTGAATGGAAACCGTGATAGTATATAGGATAGGGAATGCTGAATGAAAACCGTGATAGTATATAGGATAGGGAATGCTGAATGTAAAACCGTGATAGTATATAGGATATTGATTCCTGAACGGAAACCCAAATTGTTTAATAAAACTGTTAATGCTGGCGGGAAATCCTAGTATTAAATATTAATACTGAACGGAAAACCCAAATTGTTTAATAAAACTGTTAATGCTGGCGGGAAATCCTGGTATTATTTAGGATATTAATTCTAGCTAAAACGTATATTGTTAACTTTCATAATCTATCTCAAAATATTTTTTATACTAGAAATAGGCTTAAATTTTCTTTATGCCTACTAGCCCACTTGTCGTGAACAATATACTTATAATTTAATTTTTCACCAACATTTAAATAACCTGTTTATAATCTCAAATGTACGATTATTAATAGGTAACACTATGTTTAGGATAAATTAACTTTTATTATCCAAGATTTAAATTTTTTGTAGAGATTATAAACAGTATTATATTAATTTAACTAAGGTCACTGGCCATGGTTCCCTTGTTGCTTGATGCCTGTCTTGTTGCTTGTATTGCTTGATTTTTAAAACATGTCTTGCCTTTAAATTGCTAATAGTACTACTAAATGAATTTTGGTTTTGGTTGTCAATCAGTTGCTACTTATTCTTTCACGTCTGCTCTACTACTTATTTTTTCGCCTAATTGCTACTTATTTGTTCGCGATTACTCTG
>LJHD01000089.1 GCA_001983475.1 Candidatus Epulonipiscium fishelsonii
CTTCAGTTCAAAATATGCTTTTATATTTTTTATATTAAATGGAGACCGTTCAAATGACACCGTATGTTTCGTGTCACAAAACGGAATTTCTTTTATTCCATTAGTTGCAACATGCACTTCATATCCTTGATTTTTAAACCACTCTAAATATGGCAAATGAAATAACGTAATATGCCAATCCACTGTGGCGGTAAAGAGTACTTTTTTCACTGTTTTCCTCCTCTACTTATAAACTTAACTTATTACTCTTTGAACAGAACGTTTAATTACACCATCTTGTCCTATTCTTTTCCCCAACTAAAGGTGATGAGTCAATGTTGGCAGGATGACAAAAAGCCATCTACGTATAGTCAATATTTGTATATATGCCTAGTGGTCTATTTAGGCATGTATTACATTTGATGACTAGCCCAAGCAGGGCAACTAAAGATGCATATTATTCATCTTTACTATAAAAATTAATTCCTTTGTTAAATGAAGCTTCTCCTATAATAATTTTATTAAATGATTTTATTGGCGAATATAAATCGTCTTTATATTCAGTTATATTTTTAATTTCATAGGCAATATTTTTTGCTGTTTCAATATCTGTATAGCTTTCTTTCGGATGAGGATTTATAATAAAATATTTTTGCTGCTTTTGAGAAACCCATTTTAAGGTACGTCTAAATAATCCTACAGGTTTAATACTCGAGTTATAATCTGTGATTATAACTAAATCATAATTTTTGTAAAGATGAAGAGAGATTTGAAAAAAAATAGTTTTAAGTTGTTCTTGTTTGGTATTTTTTGCAATATTAATAGTATGATTAAGTTTATTCCAGCGGGGACTATGTACCGTGTACTTTATCCCATTTAAAGTGCATTTTTTATATTTTGTTTTACACATATCTCTCTTCAATCTAATAGATTTAATTTGGTTGTCCCAATATTTAACAAGACTTATTTCTTTAAACTTTAAAACATCACCTTTATAATCTAAAGATACAAAAAAATGTTGTGTTTCCAGGTTTATAGCAATCCATTTAGTTTGAGGATGATGTACTATAGGTAGTTGTTTTTCTATAGTAAAAATTCCATAAAATTTATTATCTTTTTTTACTAAAGAGAACGTTTTAAATTTTTCATTAAGCTCTAAAATCATAGGTGATTTTAGCTTTCCTAAAACACTTGGATTACGTTTGCCTTGTTCAAGGGGCATATTTGGAATTTTTCCCAAAGAAATAGATACTATATCACCATCATCTTTCACTTCCCACCCTTTAAAAGGTTCGTCAAACACAAGACTAAACCATTTTCTTTTCCAACTCCTAAATGTAGGAAAACCTGCACTAGAGGTAAAACTCTTTATGTAGGCTCTTTTTATTCTATATGCACATTCTTTTAAAGGAGCAGAATACACTGTTTTTAAAAATGGATATTCTTTTTTTAATGCTGTTGCATAATTTCGTAAATTTCTTCCCTCAAGAAGTTTTAACGAGTTATTATTTTCCATATAATCTTTGATGCATATTTCTAATAAATAATTATATAACCAATTA
>LJHD01000090.1 GCA_001983475.1 Candidatus Epulonipiscium fishelsonii
TTAAGACAAGCTGGATTAATTGCTGAATCAGACCCATTAGGTAGAAGCGTTAAAGCTCAAATGAAATATGCTAATAAACTAAATGTACGGTACTCTGCTATCATTGGTGAATCGGAATTAGAAACAGAAACATTGCAGCTGAAAAACATGGAAACGGGAGAACCTGTTATTTTATCATTTTCTGATATAGCAGCTTTTTTAAATGATGATACAAATACAAATTTATAAAATATATATGGATGCACCTTGAATAATTAATAAATAAAAGGTTTAATATAAAGTGGAATTAAAGAAATTTATAGTAATAGTACTTTTGAATAGTAGCAACTAAATTTGATGGTGCTGGAGAGAAACTCCTAAAGCCTCCAAACGTTTCGGCTTATAAGTACGTTTACTATAATATTGCAAACGGAGGGAAATATGAAATTTAAAGATTTTAAATATGAAAGACCAGATTTTAATCAATTTAAAGAAAGAGTTATTGCTTTAATTCAAGATATGCAAGATGCTGATACAGCAAGTGATCAAATTGATATAATAAAGAAGATTCACAAGCATCATTCAAGTATTTCTACATTAAATACAATTAGTAGCATACGTCATACAATTAATACTAAAGATGAGTTTTACTCTAAAGAGAATGGATATTGGGACGAATATTCTCCATTGTATAGTGAAATTGAGCTTATGTTTCAAAAGGCTTTAATTAGTTCTAAATTTAGAGTGCAGCTGGAAGCTGAATTTGGCATATTATATTTTAAACTTATAGAAAATAGTTTGAAAGTATTTTCTACAGAAATTATAAAAGAGTGTCAAGAGGAAAACAAGCTTGTAACAGAATATACAAAGTTAATTGCATCTGCTGAAATAGAATATAAGGGTAAAATTTATAATCTTTCGGGACTTGGACCTTTTAAAGAATCAAAAGATAGAGAAGAAAGAAAAGAAAGTTTTAATTTATATATAAACTTTTTTAAAGAAAATAAAGAAAAATTTGAAGAAATATATGACAAGCTAGTTAGAATTCGTCATGAAAAAGCAAAAAAGCTTGGCTTTAATAATTATGTGGAGTTTGGTTATGTGAATATGAACCGAATGGATTATAATAAAGAAATGGTAGCTAACTTTAGAAAGCAAGTTGAAGAGATTATTGTTCCAGTTGCAAGAAAATTATACGAAGACCAAAAAGAACGGTTAGGATTAGATACATTACAGTATTATGATGAAGTTTATGAATTTACATCAGGTAATGCAAAGCCACATGGAGATGCAGAATTTATCTTAAATGGTGGTAAAAAAATGTATAGTGAATTATCACCTGAAACAAAAGAATTTTTCAATTTTATGACAGAAAATGAATTACTAGATTTAGAAACAAAAGTTGGTAAACAAGGTGGGGGTTACTGCACATATATTCCTGAATACAAATCGCCATTTATATTTTCAAATTTTAATGGTACATCTGGAGACATTGATGTTTTAACACATGAAGCAGGGCATGCTTTTCAAGTGTATTCTTCAAGACATATAGAAGTCCCAGAACTGAATTTTCCAACATATGAAAGTTGCGAAATACATTCTATGAGTATGGAGTTTATAACTTGGCCATGGATGGAGCTATTTTTTAAAGAAGAAACAGATAAATATAAGTATAAGCATTTAGCTTCAGCAATGAAATTTATTCCATATGGAGTTACAGTGGATGAGTTCCAACACTTTGTATATGAAAACCCACAAGCAACCAAAGAAGAACGAAATAGATATTGGAGAGAACTAGAACACAAGTATTTGCCACATAAAAACTATTTAGATATTGAGTTCTTAGAAGAAGGATGTTGGTGGTTTAGACAAGGCCATATATTTAGCATGCCATTTTATTATATTGATTATACCTTAGCCCAAATTTGTGCATTACAATTTTGGAAAAAGATGAATTATAACAGAGAAGAAGGATGGCAAGATTATTTAGCAATTTGCAAAGTAGGTGGAACAAAATCATTTTTAGAGCTAGTAAAATTAGCCAATTTGATTTCTCCATTTGAAAATGGTTGCATAGCAAGCATTATAAATGAAATAAAAAAATATTTAGATAAGATAGATGATAAAAAATTATAAAACGAATAACAATAGGCAGAAAGAGAGATACATTGCTTCTATGCTTATTGTTATTTTTTTTATAA
>LJHD01000091.1 GCA_001983475.1 Candidatus Epulonipiscium fishelsonii
AATAGTAATTTAAACCTCAATGTGTATTAATTCAATTCCTAAATCATGATGGGAAATCAAAGATTTATCATCATTTATTGCTTTTAGTATATCAAAGTACTATTACTATAAATAACATATCATTAGTTTTTCCAGTACATTTTAAAAATTATATCATATAAATTATATCTTTCAATAGGCACTACTTAAATATAATTTTCATAAAATGTACTATGTACTTTATGAAAGGAGATTTTTTATGGGGAAATTTAAAAACTTTTTTAAATCTTTTTCATTTGATGAAATAGTATCTAATGAACCTTCTTATCTATCAATTGATTCCCTAGTTTATCCAGAGCTTTTAGCAATTTCTTCTCAACTTAATAAAACTGAAGTAACTAAAGAATATGGAAAAAAAATCGAGTTAATGGCTTATAATATAAAAATTGATAAAAACGCAATTAAAGAAATAATACTAGGCTTAACTGAGTTAAACCAACAATATAAGACAAAACTTATACAAACACAAGATCCAGTTGATATATTAAATGAATATTTAGATTATTGTATAGAGGTTACACGTTTTACACTTTCAGATGATATACCAACATATGAAAGTTTTATTGATAATGAAAATTTTGAATTAGTTAAAAAGACATTAATTATTTTAATTAATATACAAAAATTAATTACTGTAGATGAAACGTTGCAACAATTAATAAATGATTATGCAATTGTATTTAATACACTTAATCAATTAACTCCTACAATACAAGAACTTTTACCTATTGCAGCTAGTTTAAAAGCTGAAATTGTTGAATTTACAAATGTAGTTAATCAAATTCAATCACAAAATAAAATGTCCCCTGATTGGAATGGGAAAAAACCTCAACTAATGCAGCTTCGTCAGCAACTAGTGAAAAAAAGAGAGCAATTTATAATTGATGAAGAAAATGTAAATGCCACTATTCTTAAAGTATATAAAGAATGTCAAAAATTACATGAAAATTACAAAGAAATTTCTTTAACTGTTAT
>LJHD01000092.1 GCA_001983475.1 Candidatus Epulonipiscium fishelsonii
GTTAAGATATGAAGTTTAAATGGAAACTTTGATTATTTATACAAACGGTGAAGGGTGAATGGAAAACTTGAATGTTAAGTAAAGTTGCTAAGGCTGGGTGAAAAACCAAGATGATAGTTAAGATATGAAGTTTAAATGGAAAACCTGAATGTTAAGTAAAGTTGCTAAGGATGAATGGAAAACCTAAATGTTAAGTCAAGCTGCTAAGGCTGAATGAAAAACCTGAATGCTAAGTAAAGTTGCTAAGGTTAGATGAAAAACCTGAATGTTAAGTAAAGCTGCTAAGGCTGGATGAAAAACCTGAATGCTAAGTAAAGTTGCTAAGGTTAGATGAAAAACCTAAATATTAAGTAAAGCTGCTAAGGTTGGATGAAAAACCAAGATGCTAGTTAAGATATAAAGGGTGAATGGAAAATCTGAATGTTAAGTCAAGCTACTAAGGGTGAATGGAAAACCTGAATGCTAAGTAAAGTTGCTAAGGCTGGATGAAAAACCAAGATGCTAGTTAAGATATAAAGGTTGAATGTATATCCTGAATGTTAAGTAAAGTTGCTAAGGCTGGATGAAAAACCAAGATGCTGGTTAAGATATGAAGTTTAAATGGAAACTTTGATTATTTATACAAACGGTGAAGGGTGAATGGAAAACTTGAATGTTAAGTAAAGTTGCTAAGGTTGGATGAAAAACCTAAATGTTAAGTAAAGTTGCTAAGGCTGGATGAAAAACCAAGATGCTTTAAGATATAAAGGTTGAATAGAAACCCTGAATGTTAAGTAAAGCTGCTAAGTCTGAATGTAAAACCTGAATAGTAATACAAGTTACTAACGTTTAATATAAAACCTGGTTGGTAATTCAAACGGCTAAGTTTGTATGCAAAACCTAGTTGGTAATTCAAGCTGCTAACGTTTAATGTAAAGCCTGGTTGGTAATACAAACGGCTAAGTTTGTATGTAAAGCTTGGTTGGTAATTCAAGTTACTAAGGCTGAATGTAAAACCTGAATGTTAATACAAACGGCTAAATTTGTATGTAAGGCCTGGTTTTTAATACAAGTTGATAACGTCTGGTTATCAAGTTGCTAAGTCTAAATGGAAACTAAATATTAATTCTGGCTAAAAAGTCTATTATTAACTTGTATAATCCATCTTAAAATATTTTTTATACTATAAATAGGCTTAAAGTTTATTTAGGCCTATTAGTCCACTTGTAGTGAACAATATATAATTTTTTACCAACATTGATATAACCTGTTTATAATCTCAAATGTACGATTATTAATAAGGTAACACTATGTTTAGGATAACAATATGTTTATTATCCAAGATTTAAATTTTTTGTAGAGATTATAAACAGTATTATATTTATATTGATTTGAGGTCCCTGGCCATGGGTTTCCTTGTTGCTTGAAGCATATATTACTTAATTTTTAAAACTTTAAAACATATCTTGCCTTTTACTGCTACTAAATGAATTATTTTTTATTCCTGATAATGGATTTAGTCACGTTGTTACTAAATCTGTTGTTCACATAGAAAAAGACAAAATGGCTTTTTCTGTTATTTCAAATTTTGTTTTTTGTTGTTAAGTGCTGCTACTTATTCTTTCGCGTCTGCTCTACTACTTATTTTTTCGCCCAATTGCTACTTATTTATTCGCGACTACTCTGCTAATCGTTTTTTTCACATGAATTAACTATTAAAGTATATATCTATATCTAATAAAATACAACTGACAAAATGCCCTAATTTGTTTCTTCCCACTAGCAAATGTTGCACAATATACTTTTTATTGATCCAAAATGTATATTTATACATAGTTGTGCAATTTGTACATGTCATTATGTGGGGAATTCTATACTAAAAGCGAATAAATGATGATAAATCTCTTTTGTATTTTTCCATAATTTAGGAATTAAATTAATACACATTGAGGTTTAAATTATTCTTTTATAAAATGGTTTTATGTACAATTTCTAATTGCGCCTAGTACTAAAATATTTAACTAGCAGAAAAATAAAGTATAATAAAAAAACCCTCCACATATGTGAAAGGTTCTTGTAACTACATATTTACTGCATTAATAGTGTTTCCTTTTAAATATTCTTTTAGATTGTTTACTGCTATACCTAAAAGTCTATTTCTTGCTTCTTTTGGTGCCCAAGCAATATGAGGAGTTAAAATACAGTTTTTAGCTGTTAATAGAGGATTGTCATCTTTAATTGGTTCACTAGAGACAACGTCTAGTCCAGCTCCACCAACTTTTCCACTGTTAAGAGCATCTGCTAAATCTTGTTCATTTACTAGTGGTCCACGAGCAGTGTTTAAAATGAATACTCCATCTTTCATTTTGTCAATATTTTCTTTGTTAATTATACCAGTATTTTCTGGGAATAAAGGACAATGTAAGCTAATTACATCAGACTGTGAAAGCAATTCATTTAAAGAAACATACTCATATCCTTCTTTTATCATATCTTGATTTATAAACTTATCATAAGCAATAACTTTCATCCCTAAAGCTCTTGCAATTTTTCCAGTAACTTGACCATTTCTACCAAATCCAATGATACCCATAGTTTTTCCTGCAAGCTCAATTAGAGGATAATCCCAGAAACAGAAGTCCCCACGTTTTTGCCATTCACCTTCATGTTTTACTTTATAGTTATGGTGACCAATGTGGTGACATAGCTCAAGTAATAATGCAATTGCAAATTGACCTACTGCATCATTTCCATAAGTTGGCACATTGCAAACAGGAATGCCTTTTGCTTTAGCTGCATCGATATCAACAACGTTGTATCCTGTTGCAAGAATACCAATCCATTTTATATTAGTTTTATCTAGTGTTTCTTTAGTAATAGGAGTTTTGTTTGTAAATACGATATCGGCATCTCCAATTCTTTTTACAATATCTTCTGGTGCAGTTCTATCATATACAGTTGTTGGTGCAATATCTTCAAGAGCTTTCCAACTTAAATCTCCTGGATTTAATGTGTAACCATCTAGTACTACGATTTTCATTTATTTGTCCTCTTTCTTATCTGATTTTTTAATTTAGTTAATTGAACCTAATCACAT
>LJHD01000093.1 GCA_001983475.1 Candidatus Epulonipiscium fishelsonii
TACAATATAAATATTTATCATCTAGTTCTATATAGTTACCTCTAATAGGTAACAAATTTATTTCAAATGGCATCTCATACTCAAATATTATCCCTAAGTCTTTTAAATTTTTGCCATAATCTTCGTTATCTACTAAACAACTAATATAAGGTGTTATACTTAAATAGTTACATTTATCTTCCATATATTCTTTAAATAAACTTGGTTGTTTTGTATAAACTAACATAAAACTGCCTCCTATTTACAAATAGTAATTATATTGTTGCTAAAGCATTTTCTAGATTTAATTGTCCATATCCTTCTACATTATTTGGATATATAACTCCTTTTCTTCTTTTTGCTCCTCTATTTAAAATTACACTCATTATCCTAGTATTAATTGTGGGTAAATTTTCTTTTGTAATTGCCCATTCCATTAATAAAGCAGCAGCTCCAGAAGCTATTGCTGCTGATGTAGAAGTCCCTATTAAGGAAGTAGTTCCACCCAGCAAATCAGGACCAATAACATTAATTCCTGGGGCAATTAAGTCTGGCTGAATATTTCCGTTTTTACTTGGTCCACGTCCAGACCCAGCATATAAACTTCCATCAATGTAATCATATGCTCCAACTGATATAACATATTTTGAAGTTGCAGGAATACAAATAGTAGTCTCTGTGTTTGGTTCAGAAAATCTTGTATTAAACTCAATAAATCCTACATGTGGAAGCCATGCATCAAAAGTACCATTTAATATAAACTCACCATATATATCAATTTGCCAACTTCCTGGAATTGGTTTATCAAATCTAATAGCAATTAATTGTCCTCCAGTATTTATTTCTGGATAATCATATATAATAGTTATTTTGGATTCTTGTAAAGTAAATGAAATTTCTTCTTGCTTATACGGCCGAAGGGGAACTTGCTCAACAATTTGACCTATAGGAGTTCGCATACCTACCAAAAGTTTATCTGCTGATTTACTCCAAATTTGTAAAACAAAACCATTTTCGTTTTCTGAGACATTAAGTTCAATAGTTTTTGTTTCTCCTTCTTGTAAACTATTTTTATAGTGATGTCCAGCATTAGCTTCATTACCAGTTGCGACAACAACCGCTATTCCTGGGATAAAAGTTATTTCATCTAAGTAACGTTCAATGATATTTGTTCCATCATGCGCTCCGTAATTATTTCCTACTCCAATACATAAAACCAAAGGTTTTTGCAAAGTTGCTGCTTTATCAATTATGTAATGTATTCCCATCAAAACATCTGAATCACTATATGCAGGGACTCCTTCTTTTAAAAAGTAATAATCTTTTAATCCTTGAGAAGGTTCTTTTAATTTTACCACTAGAAACTCAGCATCTGGAGCCGCTCCAATATAATCTGTTTCTCCACTCCTGTCTTTTCCACCAGCAACTCCA
>LJHD01000094.1 GCA_001983475.1 Candidatus Epulonipiscium fishelsonii
TCTATTATAGCTAAAGGTACATCTAGTTTCGTTGCAAATGCCCTAACTCTTCCAACACTGCCCAAATCTGGAGAAACCGCTACAACATCTTTCATTTTTACACCAAACTTTTCCAAATAGTATTTCGTCAAGATCGGCATTCCCACCAAATGATCCACTGGTATATTGAAAAAGCCTTGAATTTGTGCACAATGTAAATCCATAATTAGTACACGGTCAATCCCCGCAACTTCAATTAGATCTGCTACTAATTTAGCACTAATTGGATCCCTTGCTCTGGTTTTTCTATCTTGTCTTGCATAAGCATAATATGGAATAACAGCCGTAATACGTCCAGCTGAAGCTCTTTTCATAGCATCAGTCATAATTAGGAGTTCCATTAGATGTTCATTTACCGGTGCAGAAGTTGGTTGAATTATAAAAACATCAGTACCACGTACTTTTTCATCTATTTTAACAGATATCTCGCCATCACTAAATTTTATAACTTCTGACTTACCTAAAACTATTTCCAGTTCATTTGCTATATCAGTTGCCAACTTTGGATGTGCATTGCCTGTAAATATTTTAATATCTGTATAATTTCTAATCATGTTATTAAAATCCTCCTTAGAATATTTTATCTTTTTCTATTTGACCAATTTTCTATATTCTGTTGTTTCTGCCTTGCTACAGCTAAACTATTCTGTGGAACCTCTTTTGTAATTGTAGATCCTGCTGCTGTGTATGCATTTTCATTTACAATAACGGGAGATATCAAGTTAGTATTGCATCCAATAAAAGCATTATTACAAATAGTGCTTCTATATTTTTTCTTCCCATCATAATTTACCACAACTGTTCCACATCCAAAATTTACATTTTTTCCCACATCTGCATCTCCAATATAAGTTAAATGAGATGCTTTTGATCCATCACCAATTGTTGAATTTTTAATTTCTACAAAATCACCTATTTTAACATTTTTTCCTATAATGCTATTTGGTCTAATATATGCAAACGGACCAATATGACTACCACTATCGACCAAACTTTTTGTAATTACACTTATTTCAATATCAACATTATCTTTTATAATACTATTATCAATTTTAGTATTATATCCTATACAACAATTTGTACCAATCTCCGTATCGCCTTTAATTATACAATTAGGTTCAATAACTGTATCTTGACCAATTATAACATCTGATTCAATATAGGTACTACTTGGATCAATCAAGGTTACTCCTTGCTTCATATGTCTTTTATTAATTCTATCTTTCATAATATTTGTTGCCATGGCTAGTTGTT
>LJHD01000095.1 GCA_001983475.1 Candidatus Epulonipiscium fishelsonii
AGAATACATCCTAGAGCTCTGTATGCCTCTTGAGTTTCTTTGGCAGAATTGCTAGAGATATATATTTTCTTTACTGGTAACTTTCGTGCTTCGTCACATATAAGGTTAAACATTCTTTTTCCAATTCCTTTGTTTCTAAATTCATTTGATACATGAAACATTATTAAATCTATATATTGTTTTTCACTACCTAAAATTTTATGTCCCAAATATGCAAATCCAATCACTTGTTTATTATATTTTGCGATAAATCCTATACATCCTAGTGCGATTGCATTTAATATATTTTGAGCTTTTTCACGTAGTTGTGTAGCATTCCATGTTTCAACAAAAGGTTCATCTACATAGATATAACTACCATTTACTAATCTTAAATTAACTAGTGTTTCTTGATAACGGTTAAATTGATCAAGTGAATATATATTAAAATTTCCACTTTCTAGTTTTTCAAAAGATATTTCTTTCACTATATTTCCCCCCCTATAATAATTGATATTAATATTATGTGCACAAAAATATATGAATATAATTGTTATGAATAAACATAACATGTAAAATATATTTTTAAAAAGGGAGGAATAGTATGGACTTTATTAAAAAATATCCACTAGGGATATCCGTAATATTTGCTTTAACATTTTTTGCGGTATTATATCCATTATCAGCAACTCCAATAGCATATTATGCTTTGGTATTTGTAGCTTTTTCAATAATAGTATTTGCTGCGATATTATATTTTACTATTACAGAATCTTTTACACAAAATAATTGTATAAAATTAATTTTGCTTTTGGTAATTTCGGCATTGCCACATATAATACTTTGCTTAATAATTTATGGTTCTTGGGTTTGTCTAGGAGTTACTCTTGTTTTGCTTATTTTATTAGTTTTAAATAGAAAAAAATTCCCTATAAAGTAATATTGAGGGAGAACAAGATTCTCCCTTAGTTATTTGTAAAAATCAAATTCCTAACAGATTGTCGTTTAACCAGTTTAACATCTATTACTATAGGTGTAATAATATTTTTTTTAGCATTCATACAATCAATCAAAGTAGTGATACCTATTTTAGTTTTATAATCTATTTGTTGAGAAATAGAAGTAAGCTTTGGAGTAACATATGAGCACAACTTTAAATCATCGAAACCAACCACTGATAAGTCATCAGGGATATTATATCCACATAGTTTTGCACCCTCCATAATTCCTATTGCACACATATCTGCAGTTGTTACAACACCTGTTATTTCTTTATAATATGAAGAAATATATTTTCCAGCTTTAACTCCTTCTTCATAGTTTGGAGAGTATTCAAATATATAATTCTTATTTATAGGGATACCAGCTTTATTCAATGCTTTTAAATACCCGCTGAAACGTCTAGTCAATAAAGGGTTTCTATCATAATTAGCAACAAAAGCGATATGCTTGTGTCCTTTTTCAATTAAATGTCTAGTGGATAAATAAAGTCCTTTTTCATCATCAGT
>LJHD01000096.1 GCA_001983475.1 Candidatus Epulonipiscium fishelsonii
TTTACTTACTTTAGTACGTTCTTTAAAATTATTTTTTGATATAAATGGCCCATCCTGAGCAGCTTTTTGAAGAGCTTGAGCAGCTTTCTCTCCAAGCCCATCAATTGAACTTAAAGCAGGCATAATTTTTCCGTCAATAATTTTAAAATGAATTTGATCTGCTATAGTTAAATCTATTGGTCTGAACCTCCACTAAAGTATATGGAGGTTGTCGTTCACAACAAGACGCTACTCTTATTGCAGTTCTCTTTGAACTTCTTTAGCTTTCACTAAAGCACAGACTATATCTTCTCCCTCATCATCACATGTTAGGGGGCTGCCCACTTCCACTACCAATAACTTGTAGTGTACTTCCCTTAGGAATAGTCGTTGAACCTTACCTTGCGGTCTTGGCGGCTGATTACCCATTACTAACTTATAAACATATAAGAAATACTTTTAGGATTTAACCTTGAGTTATTTTACCCATTTTTTCTACTTTCGTAACCTTCACGCTTATTCATAATATTTTATGAACTACGTTGTGGTTGGATAAACTTTAGGGATTTCCAGCAATTCGAGCAGTGTTGGACAATTTTAATTGTCGCTACATACAGGTTTCCCTATATGCTGACTATTTTAATTTACTTATGCACAAACAGATTTTTTAGCTTGGGTAAATTTATAATCAAAGGGCATAAATCTTTTTATAGAAATTAAAGTATCTATATTTGTAGATTGAACTCCTATTTCAAATTGAATTAATCCTTTTCTTGCTTTTGTTAAAATATCTAAAGTACTTTTAGTTAAAAGCTCGGCAGCTATCTCAAAATGAAAATTAGTAAATCCATTATCATTTTGTATAATATACCTCCAAATTTCTAAAGAAAAATCTTTTCTTGCATTAAAAGTACGGTCTATAAATTTTACTTGAGCCACATTTAAGTCTAAAAAATGTTGTAATTCACGCTGCACTCTTTCGATTGGTAAAAATCTTACTTGGTTCTCTAGTGAAGATATACAATATTGACAATTAAAAGGACATCCTCTAGAAGACTCATAATAAATTATTTTATGTTCTAGTCCGTCCATGTTTTTATATACAAAAGGAAGCGAAGACATTTTTATGGACTTTCTACTAGCATTTACTATAATTTCTTTGTTTTTTTTATATACTAATCCATCAATTGCCTTAATGTCTATCTCTTTATTATGCATATAATCTAAATATTCCTGCCAGGTCTGTTCTCCCTCTCCTTCCATTATTATATCGATGGGTAATTCATTTAATAAGCTTCGAGATTCAAAAGATACTTCTGGGCCTCCTAAAACAATAATGATATTTGGCATTATTTTTTTTAAGATTGGTATTAATGTTTTAATATAGTTAATATTCCAGATATAACATGAAAACCCTAGTATGTCAGGTTGTTCTTTATAGATTGTTTTGATTATTAAATTTTCTTCCTGATTTATAGTTAATTCTATTGTTTTTATATCATATGAACAATAATCTTTTATATATCTTAATGCTAAGGAAGAATGTATAAATTTAGCATTTAATGATACTAATACTGTTTTCATCTACTTCTAGCAAGAATATTCCTACTATAAGTGGGAGTATCCTTGCATTCTCCTTTCTGTTAATAAACCTTCTTATTTTTATTTTCCTTAGTTAGAGTATCTCCTTAAATATATTTTCAATACTTAAAAAATTAAGAAATCATTCACAATGGAGCACTATGTGCTTTAGCAATAAAAAAACATAAAAAAAATCACAGATTTAGTTACGTTCTTAAATCCGTGAATCATGAATAAGACATTTAAAATACCATGGCTATGAAACTTATTTTCTTATAAACAAAATATAATACTGTTTATAACCTTTATATCAATTTTGATACTGTTATATATTCAACTTGATTTCTCAAGCACACATCATTTAGGGTGTGTGGTAATTAACAATTATTCATGATAACGGATTTAGGAACAGCGTAACTAAATCTGTTATTTAGTAGATTCTTCTATTTATCTTTTTTAAACATGTTTTTAAATTTACTGAAAATTTTAAAGCCTCTTTTTTCAACATCTTCCATTGCAACCAAATTTTCTTCTGCTGTTTCTTCGTCACTTACTACATATTTTAATGTACCAATTTTTTGTCCTTTATAAATTGGAGCAACAATAGATTCATCAAAAATAATTTCATATTGAGGGTCATCAGATACGGCTCCTTTTGCAACAACAAAGGTCATAGAATTTTCAACAGTAGCATTAACTGTATCAGATTTTCCTTTTTCAACAGTTGCTTCTCCAACAATGTCACCAACTTGAGGCCCTTGTTTAACAGTGAAATTTGCAAATCCGTAATCTAATAATCTTCCCGCTTCTCTAAATCTTGTTTTACTATCTGAACCACCCAAAACAACAGCCACCAAACTCATTCCATTTCTTGTAGCTGTTGCACTAACACAATGCTTTGCCTCTGGAGTATAACCTGTTTTCAGCCCTGTAATTCCTGAATACCACTTTAACATTTTGTTAGTATTAGAAAGACCAAATTCACTTTCGCCTTTTCTAGTTCGATGGATAATGCTATCCATCCAAGTTGTCAATGTTTTTGTCATTTCTGGATATTTGATCATAAGTTCCCTTGACATAAGAGCTACATCGTATGCACTGGAAACATGACCGTCAACATGAAGTCCACAAGCATTTTTAAATGTAGTATCTTTCATTCCTAATTCTTGTGCTTTTTTGTTCATTAAATCTACAAATTGAGGCTCACTTCCCCCAATATGTTCTGCCATAGTTACAGCAGCGTCATTTGCAGAAGAAATAGCAATACATTTTAGCAAGTCTCTAACTGTTTGCTGTTCTCCTTCTTCCATAAATACTTGAGACCCTCCCATACCTGCAGCATGCTCACTAACAGTTACATTGTCGTCCCAATGAATTTTTCCACTAGCAACCGCTTCATTGATTAATAACATTGTCATAATTTTAGTTATACTCGCTGGTGGAATAGCATCATTCATGTTATGCTCTTTCAGTACTTGTCCGCTTTGAAGCTCCATTACAACATAGCTTCTTGACGATTCTAAAGAAGTTCCCTCAGCATAAATTTTAGTTGGCCATGCCAACATGCTTATACATAATAATAAACTTAAAAATACTTGCATTTCCTGTCCTCCTAATAAAGATAAACTAAGTTTGTTGAATGAAAACAGAAGAATTATCTTCTTCTATTTTCCATATTTAACAAACTATATATCCGTATTATTTGTAATATATTGTAAATTATACATATATTTTCTATAAAATATATTCTTCTTGTTCCATAGAAATATGGTCTGCTTCTAATTGCTTAATTTTAATAATATATACAACAACTAGTGGGATAGATCCTGAAACCCAAGCTACTGGATCAGCAATACAAATACCTATAAATCCTATAATGCTGGGCAAAGTATAAACTACAACTGCTCTTGCAATTAGCTCAATTGCTCCAACTAGCATTGGTACAAAAGACTGTCCCAAACTTTGCAATGCATTACGAAATACAAAAATAAACCCTAAAGGTATTATAAAAGCACTTGCATAATTTAATACTTGTTGAGCAGAATATAAAATCTCTGGATCTGGATTTTCTAAAAATAAGCCAACCATTGGCTTTCCAGCAAAAACTAAAACACAAGTTTTAATTCCATT
>LJHD01000097.1 GCA_001983475.1 Candidatus Epulonipiscium fishelsonii
GCTTTCGCAACATTCACGCTTAGTTTTATTTCATACTTACGTTGTAGTTTGATTGGCTTTAGGGATTTCAAGCAATTCAAGTAGTATATGGCATAGTTAGTAACTATGGCTACGCACTAGTTTCCCAATACGCTTACTGAATGAGAGGGCTTTACGCCCTTATTCTATAATAAGAGATTAAACAAATTAAAAATACTAAACTTAGCATACCATAAACTGGATATAAAATATCTACCAAAGTTTTAAAACCAAATGCTGATAGTGGCAAAGCAACAACTATACTTAATACTACAGCATTTTCATATTTAATATCAATTTTACTTTGAAGAGCTTTTGTTAAGCTATAAACATTTGAAATTTGAGAAGAAAACATTTCTAACCACACCATTAAAAGTAATGCTACTTGTAAATATGGAGCGACTTGATACGCTACTGCTAAAATAGGAATATCAAATTCTTTTACATATGTTGGATTCACCATCATCAAAAAGATAATATATCCGCTGACAATTGTTAAAATTAATGAACCTATTGCAACTCCTTTTAATATAATCTTTTCATTTTTTATTTCTGTTGCCAAAGGAACTATTATCCCAACTATAGAAATAATATTAAAGCCTGCATATACAAGGCTTGACCAAAGCCAGTTTGTTTTTTCTACTTCCAAACTTTGTAAATAATTAAGATTTAATTGCTCAGGATACTGCATTACATAGCTTATAAAAATTGAACTCATAATAAAAATTAAAATTGGAACAGTTATATTATTAACTTCATAAATCCCTTGTGTTTCTCTCATTAAAAATATAATACTAACTACTATCATTATAACTATTCCAATCCAAGTTGGGATACCAAAAAATTGATTTACGACAGAACCACTTCCTGCTAATATAATTGATGTACTGCTTAATAAAAATAAAGTTAAAAAAACATTTGTAAATACTGCTATAGGCCGTGGACAAACTAAATCTATAAATTCTTTATATGATTGTATATGATATTTGATGCTAAGTTCAACTATCATTTTACAAACCCAAATATACATTAAACCACAAAGTACCACTCCTATAAAACTTTTATAGCCATAAATAGCAAAGAATTGTGTTAACTCTCGCCCAGATGAAAGTCCTGCACCAACAATACTTCCAACAAAGACTAGTCCAATTTGTAAAGATAACATAAAAACCCACCTTCCTTCTTTAGATAACTTGTCTTATAAATATATATTCTAATTCATAAATTTTATGATATAAAAATCTCTTTTTTAATGTCACATTATGTAGTTTTAGCATAAGATATGTAGTGAAGTAAGGTTAATACTTCAACTGAAAATTAATGGACATTGTTTAATTCAATGTAATTATAATGGCAAAATAAGATTAGCTTTAAGAAAGCTTATCTTTTAAATTAAAAGGAGGAGTTTTATATGAAACTTAATTGTAATTGTAGTAAAGGAACCAGTGCAGGAACTGGAGATTCACATCTTTTAAATATTAGAAATTGTGCGGGGTATGGTTTTGATACAAGAGCAACTAACTATTGCCCTCCCAAGGCTCCTTGGTGGGATGACGGTAAATATCCAGATTTAGAAGACTTTGGCAATATGTATAATCCTTGGTTTAATCCTTGGTTTAATCCTTGGTTTAATCCTGGTAATGGCCCTCAAGCTCCAATGCCATTAAACGAATTTGTTCGACCACGTGATATTGACGAAACATTTACACAAACTTATACAGAACGCATAAAAGACAATGATTATGCATTTAGACCATATCCAGGTGAAAATAGATATGACAACGACTATGTATTTAGACTATATCAAAATGAAAATAGATATGACAACGGCTTCACATATAATCCAGGTGAAAACAGATATGACAACGGCTTCACATATAATCCTTATTTTCCATATTTTGCTCCAGAAAAAGAAGAACCTAAACACAAAAAACACAAATGCTGCTGCAAAGATGATTGGGAATGTGCAGACGATTGGTTCGAAAAACATTACTATGGTAGATGTAACAAGTAACAAATTTAATTACGCTGTTCCTAGAGCCTTGATTCAGGAAAAAGACTTTTTTAGCTTTCCCTATATTAATTAAGTGACTAGCGATGCTACCATCACTCCCATTCCCTAGTCATTTAAAAATTTAAATCTAATAATAAGGAGGTATTTTTTATGAAATATAACAACAATAAAACTGAAGATTCACATCTTTTAAATATTAGAAATTGTGCTGGGTATGGTTTTGATGCAAGAGCAACTAACTATTGTCCTCCTAAGGCTCCTTGGTGGGATGATGGTAAATATCCAGATTTAGAAGACTTTGGCAATATGTATAATCCTTGGTTAAATCCTTGGTATGGTCCTCAATCTCCAATGCCATTAAATGAATTTGGGCAATCACATCATTTTGTTGAATCTTCTGCAAAACGAAAAAAACACAAAGATTCTGAATTTAAACCATATCCTGGTGAACCTGGATACAACAGTGGTTATCAGTATAATCCTTACTTTCCATATTTTATACCAGAAAAAGAAGAGCCTAAACACAAAAAACACAAATGCTATTACTGTTGCGATGATAATAAAGATTCTGAATTTAAAGCATATCCTGGTGAAGTTGGATATAACAGTGGTTATCAATATAATAATCCTTACTTTCCATATTTTATGCCAGAAAAAGAAGAACCTAAACACAAAAAACACAAGTGCTGCTGCAAAGATGATTGGGAATGTGCAGACGACTGGTTCGAAAAGCATTACTATGGCAGATGTAATAAGTAACAAATTTAGTCACGCTGTTCCTAGAGCCTTGATTCAGGAATAAAAACTTTTTTAGCTTTTCCTATAATAAGTGACTAGCGATGCTACCATCACTCCCATTCCCTAGTCATTTAAAAACTTTAATCTAATAATAAGGAGGAATTTTTATGAAATATAACAATAAAAAAACTGAAGATTCACATTTTTTAAATATTAGAAATTGTGCGGGGTATGGTTTTGATACAAGATCAACTAACTCTTGCCCTCCAAAAACTCCTTGGTGGGATGATGGTAAATATCCAGATTTAGAAGACTTTGGCAATATGTATAATCCTTGGTTAAATCCTTGGTATGGTCCTCAAACTCCAATGCCATTAAATGAATTTGTTAGACCACGTGATATTGATGAAACCTTTACAGAAAGTTATACAGAACGTTATACAGAACGCATAAAAGATAACGATTATGCATTTAGACCATATCCAGGTGAAAACAGATATGACAACGGCTTCACATATAATCCTTATTTTCCATATTTTTTACCAGAAAAAGAAGAGCCTAAACACAAAAAACACAAATGCTGTTGCAACGATGATTGGGAATGTGCAGACGACTGGTTTGAAAAACATTACTATGGCAGATGTAACAAGTAACAAATTTAATCACATTGATTCTAACTCCGTGATTCAGGAATAAAGACTTTTTTTAGCTTTCCCTATATTAATAAGTGACTAGCGATGCTACCATCACTCACATTCCCTAGTCATTTAAAAACTTTAATCTAATAATAAGGAGGAATTTTTTATATGAAAGATAATAATAAAGAAACTGTAAATTTATATTTTTTAAATATTAGAAATTGTGCTGGGTATGGTTTTGATACACAAGCAACTAATTATTGCCCTCCTAAGGCTCCTTGGTGGGATGATGGTAAATATCCAGATTTAGAAGATTTTGGCAATATATATAATCCCTGGTTAAATCCTTGGTATGTTCCTCAAATACCATCAAATGAATTTGAGGACTCACATCATTTTATTGAATCCTCTACAAAACGTAAAAAACACAAAGATTCTGAATTTAAACCATATCCTGGTGAGCCTGGATACAATAGTGGGTATTACCCTGTTCCTTACTTTCCATATTTATGGCCAAATGCACCAAAAGAAACTACTTCCTCTAAAGAACACGATTGTTGTTGCTGCTACTGTGACGATGACACAGACTCTGAATTTAAACCATATCCTGGTGAGCCTGGATACAATAGTGGGTATTACCCTATTCCTTCCTTCCCATATTTATG
>LJHD01000098.1 GCA_001983475.1 Candidatus Epulonipiscium fishelsonii
GAAACTGATTTACAAGGATCAGGCGTTGCACAAAAAGAAGTACTACAAGAAATTGATACACTTACAGTGGCTTTTGTTCCGTCAAAAGAACCTGCGGAAATTGTAACAGCAACAGAACCCTTAAAAGAGATGTTAAAAGCAGAATTATTAAAAGAAGGATTTGAAGTTGAAAACGTTGATATTACGGTTGGAACAAGTTATGAAGCAGTTGGAGAAGCTTTAAGTGCTGGAACAGCGGACGTTGGTTTAATTCCAGGAAGTACATATGTACTTTTTGATGACGATGCAGAAGTTATTTTAACTGCAATTCGTGCAGGATTAAATAAAGATTCAGATAATCCAAAAGATTGGAACGATGGATTACCAACGTTGCTAAATGATTCTGATGCAGTTTCATATCGTTCTTTAATAATAGCAGGGCCTTCTAAAAAAGGTCAAGAATTAGCTGCAAAAATTAATGCAGGGAAAGAATTAACCTGGGAAGATTTAAACTCAGCAAATTGGACAGTAATGTCCACTACTTCACCTGCAGGATATATTTATCCTTCATTGTGGTTACAAGATAGATATGAAAAAGGCCTTACAGACTTAGAAAGTGCAGTTCAATCTGATTCGTACGCCAGTGCAATGGCAAGGCTTGCTTCAGGACAAGTAGATGTTGTTTTAGTGTATGCTGATGCAAGATTGGACTATGAAGACGAATGGATGAAAGACTTTGCAAGAACTAAACCAATTTGGGAAGAAACAAATGTAATAGGTGTAACTTCTCCAATTTATAATGATACTATTAGTGTAAGTAACTTCTCTGAAAACATGCAAATACCAGGTTTTAAGCAAGCTGTAGAAAATGCATTTATAAACATAGGAAACCTTCCAGATGGTAAAGAAGTAATTAAAATTTATAGCCACGATGGATATCAAGTGGCAGACCCAGAAGATTATGATGAAGAACGCAAAGCACAAGAATTAATTAAAAATCTTTCAAAATAATTAGCTAAGCGGGAACACTCGATGTTCCCTATAGTTTCCAAATTTCATACCCATATAAATTAAAGGCCCGTACAAATATATTTAAGTCAAAA
>LJHD01000099.1 GCA_001983475.1 Candidatus Epulonipiscium fishelsonii
AACAAATGAATTTCCAAGAATAAAAATTGGAGTAGGAGAAAAGCCAAAAAATTGGGATTTAGCAGACTATGTATTAAGTAATTTTTCAAATGAAGAGAAAAATATATTAGAAAATAACTTTAAAAATGTTAAAAATATAACAAAACTGATATTAGAAGGTAAAATTGATAATGCTATGAATAACTATAACACAAAAAGACGGTGAGTGAGTAGATGGAAAATAAACAAAAAGGATTAGTAAACCCATTAAAAAAAATAGCTGGTTGGAATGAATTTATAAGTAATATAATTAATCATAAAAATGGTGAGATACATGGAAGTGTAAATGCATGTAAAGCACATTTAATTACAGGTTTAGCCTATGAATTTGAACAACCTCCAATTATTGTAACATATGATGAAATGAGAGCAAAAGAACTTTATGAAGATATGAAATTTTTATTTGGTGAGGAAGTTTATTTATATCCAATTAGAGATATACTTTTTTATGATGCAGATGTGCATAGCATGGATATTACAGCAGAACGAATGAGAATTTTAAATATATTACTTTCAAAAGAAGAAGCAGTTGTTATAATTCCTATAGAAAGTTTTTTAAATCCTTTATCTTCAAAAGAAATTTGGAAAGAAAGCCAACTAATAATAGATGAAAACTCAAATATAGATTTAGAATACTTATCTAGTTATTTAATAAAACTAGGATATGAAAGAGTTGCAAAAGTAGAAGCGATTGGTCAATTTGCGATTAGAGGAAGTATTATTGACATTTTTTCTCCAACTTATATCCTGCCTTATAGAATTGAATTATGGGATAATGAAATTGATAGTATTAGAAGATTTAATCCTTTAACACAGCGTACTGTGGATAAAGTAAAAAAGATAATCATATATCCAAACCAGGAAATAATAATTCCTATAGAAAAAATTCAAGCAAATGTGCAGCAGATAAATACAGACATAAATAATATGATTTCAAAATTGAGTAATAAAAATAACAGCATAGCCTTACAAAACATTAAGGATAGGATGGAAGAACATATAACTCAAATAAATGAAGGAAATCGATTTCAAGGACTAGAAACATATTTACCATATACAGATGTAAAATCAGTTAATGTTATAGATTATATTTCAAGGGATAAGATGATTTATATCGATGAACCTTTAAAATGCAAAGAAAAGATAAATAGAGTTTGGTATGAATATAGAGATAGTATGACTGAGCGGTTAGCATATGGACATATTTTGCCAAAACAAATAGAATTTATATTTGATCCAATACAAATATGGTATGAATTAGCTAAAAGAGATTATATATGTTTATTAAATTTAGGAAGTAATATTGAAGAGTTATGTGTTAGTAATACCTTAGAAATTAGAACCTTTGAAAATACAACATCCTATAAAACTATTGATGCATTAGAAAAAGAAATGATTAATTGGCAACAATCTGGAAATACAACTATAATTTTAACTGGATTAAAGACAAAAGCAGAACGTATTATAGATGAACTAGAAGAACGTGGATTTATTGTTAGCTATAGTGAAACTGTATCAAATATATTACCAAATCAGATTATTTTTACAAAAGGATCATTAAATAAAGGCTTTACTTATGAAGACATAAATTTAAATATAGTAGCAGATAATGATTTATTTGGAAAGGAAAAAATTAAGAAAAAAAGCAAAAAATATAAAGGATCAAAGATTGAAAGTTTCTTAGAGCTCTTACCAGGAGATTATGTTGTACATGAAATTCATGGAATAGGGGTATTTGAAGGGATTGAACAGATTATTGTAGAAGGAATACATCGTGACAATTTAAAGATAAGATATGAAGGAGATTCGACTTTATATATAAACATAAATCAAATGGATATGATTCAAAAATATATTGGTTCAGAAGGAAATTCACCAAAGTTAAGTAAGTTAGGGACAGCGGATTGGAAAAAATCTAAGGCAAAAGTAAAAAAAGCAGTAGAGGATATTGCTAAAGATTTAATAAATTTATACAGTAAACGTGAATCTAGTAGAGGGTTTTGTTATGAGTTAGATAATATATGGCAAAAAGAATTTGAAGATTTGTTTCCATATATTGAAACAGAAGACCAACTGGATGCAATTGCCGATGTAAAAAAAGATATGGAAAGCAATAAAATAATGGATAGGCTTATTTGTGGAGATGTTGGATATGGTAAAACAGAAGTTGCAATACGTGCTACATTCAAAGCTATTATGAATAAAAAGCAAGTAGCATATTTGGTTCCAACAACTATTTTAGCACAACAACATTTCCAGAGATTTAGCGAACGAATGGAACCCCATGGAATAAAAGTTGAAATGCTATCTAGATTTAGAACTCCAAAACAAATAAAACTAGCTTTGAAAGGCTTAAAAGATGGTACTGTTGATATTGTTATTGGAACTCATCGATTATTATCAAAAGATGTGGAGTTTAAAGATATAGGACTTATTATAATTGATGAGGAACAAAGATTTGGAGTTACACATAAAGAAAAGCTAAAAAAATTAAGAACTGAAGTTGATGCACTTACATTAACAGCAACTCCTATTCCAAGGACTCTTCACATGAGTTTAATAGGCATTCGAGATATGAGTCTTTTAGAACAAGCACCATTGGAACGAAGACCAGTTCAAACATATGTTATGGAATATAGTGAAGATTTTATAAAAGATGCAATTAATAGAGAGATAAATAGAGATGGTCAAGTTTTCTTTCTATATAATAAAGTTAAAGATATTGAGGAAATGGCTGGCAAAATCCAAAAATTAGTTCCTCTAGCCAAAGTAACTTTTGCTCATGGACAAATGAGTGAACGTGAATTAGAGCAAATAATGATGGATTTTATAAATAAAGAGATTACTGTTTTAGTTTGTACTACGATTATTGAAACAGGATTGGATATTCAAAATGCAAATACTATCATTATAAATGATGCAGATAGAATGGGGTTAAGTCAATTATATCAATTACGAGGAAGAGTAGGACGTTCTAATAAAATTGCATATGCATATCTTATGTATGCAAAAAATAAAATTTTAAAAGAGATTGCTGAAAAACGTTTACAAGCTATTAAACAATTTACGCAATTAGGTTCGGGTTTTAAAATTGCTATGAGAGATTTAGAAATAAGAGGAGCGGGCAATCTTCTCGGAGCTCAACAACATGGACATATGGAAGCAATTGGATATGAATTATATTCTAAGATGTTAAAACAAGCTATTGATGCAGAGCAAGGAATGGAAATTCCTAAGCTTGTAGAAACTATAATAGAAATTAAAATTAATGCTTTTATTCCTCATAGGTATATACTGGATGAAATGCAAAAATTAGATATATACAAAAAAATTTCATCGATTCAAAATGAAAAAGATGTTATGGATATTGAAGAAGAATTGGAAGACAGATATGGAGAAATACCAAATAGTACCAAAAATTTAATTGATATTGCACTACTTAAAGCATTTGCTAATGATTTAGGTATAAGTAAATTATCACAACAAGGAAATCAAATATTACTATTTTTTAATGATGAAATAACTTTAAATCCACAGATAATACAAACTTTATTTGAAAAATACCAA
>LJHD01000100.1 GCA_001983475.1 Candidatus Epulonipiscium fishelsonii
TGCACTATATCATTCTCATACATTATTGTATTCATAGCTGGCGCAAAAATTTTTACGGCTTTTGTTGCCATTATTGTAGTAGACAAAATATCATCTGCTATACCATTTGCAACTTTACCAATAATATTAGCTGTAGCAGGTACTACAATTAACAAATCCGCACTTTTAGCTAATTCTATATGTTCCACTTGCCCTTTTATATGATTTTTAAATGTATCTTCCGCTACATAATTTTGAGAAATAATTTCAAACGTTATAGGATTTACAAATTTAGTAGCATTATTAGTCATTATAACTGTTATTTTATATCCATCTTTTTTTAATTTACTAACTAAATCTAAAGCTTTATATGTTGCTATTCCTCCTGAAATACCTAATAATATATGTTTTTTCATAAGTCACCTCTAAAACAATTTAAATTTAAATGCAGGTTTAAAAACTGTACAGATCGTCGTAACAATAATTCCTGCTACTATTGCTTCAGGTACTCCATTTATACCTATAATTCCAATTATAACTCTAAACAATGTTCCTACTTCAACCTGACTTGCTTGTGCAAATTCTTTTCCAAAAAATAAGTATATACAACTCATAACTAAAATGGTATTTGTTAAAGATCCTACTATGCCTGACGCTATAAAAGCTAACTTATTAGATTTTAATAGTTTATAAGTATAATAAGCTGCAACTCCTATCATTATCCTTGGTACAATTGCAATAAATAAACTCCATATATTACCCTGTATTCCCCCAATTGTAATAAATGGACTAAATACAAATGAAGTTACATTAGGTCTAATTGTTGCAACAATAACAGACATTACTCCAAAAGCTCCTCCTAATATCATTCCAGCTTTTAATCCTAAAACTATTGCGCCAATAATTACTGGTATGTGTACAGTTGTTGCATTTGTAAAACCCAGCGGAATAAATCCTAAAGGTGTAAAACTTAAAATAATTTCAATCGCTAATAAAACTCCTAAAAACGTTAAATATTTTGTATTCATTTTTCCCCCCTGCTATCACTCTTTTTTATAAGAAAAAGATAAGATTCTATATCTTTTATCTTAAAGATGTAATGCTTATAATAAGTTGCTTTCTATTATATCATAGATATAAAATTACTTCTATATTTTTATACTATATTGAAAT
>LJHD01000101.1 GCA_001983475.1 Candidatus Epulonipiscium fishelsonii
CCCATCACCCGCTTTTTGTATCCATAGCTCAGCTGGATAGAGCAACGCCCTTCTAAGGCGTGGGTCCGGGGTTCGAATCCCTGTGGGTACGCTCACATGGTGGGGATAGCTCAGTTGGTTAGAGCGCCAGATTGTGGCTCTGGAGGTCGCGGGTTCGACTCCCGTTCTTCACCTTTTATTATTATATAGGGTTATCGCCAAGCGGTAAGGCACAGGATTTTGATTCCTGCACTCGAAGGTTCAAATCCTTCTAGCCCTGTTTTGGGTCACTAGCTCAGTCGGTAGAGCACTTGACTTTTAATCAAGTGGTCCCGGGTTCGAATCCCGGGTGGCTCATGTTAATTCTTTTCAAAAAGAATTAATTGTTTCTTAATTTTTAAAGTAAGTATTTTGCGGATGTGGCGGAACTGGCAGACGCGCTAGACTTAGGATCTAGTGTCACCGACGTGGGGGTTCGAGTCCCTTCATCCGCATTAAAAAGAGAACATTTATAAATGTCATCTTTCTGTTGAAGAAAGAGCCTAGATATATTTTAGTAGAATATATCTAGGCTCTTTTTATGTATTTTTTTAATTATTTAATAACCTAATTATAATAAGCTAGACTTATATAACATAGAAAATTATCATTTACAGAAAATTGTTTAACCCATTCTATGATCACCCTATAATAAATAAGTGCTTTTGCTAAAACTAAACCCAGACTTAAGCTAAAGATAAAAACATTGGTATATATAGTAGAAGAACAGAGCTACCCTACTATTTAATTTTAATATGTTTATATTAAAATTTTTAAAATAACGCAACAAAATGGTTATAGACTAAGTGTGAAATGGTCTATAACCCTTCTCATGTGTTATTCATTTAAAAGTCTCCTAAAAAAATTTTGTTTGAAATTTTAATATATTAAATGCAACTTGAGCATCAGTGTTTTTTTCTTGTGGTTTTTCAACAGCTGAAAGACTAGCTTCGGTAGGTTTAATAGGTTGAATTAAAGACTGTAAGGTTTCTTCAAATCCCTTATTGCCAACATCAATATCTTTTAAGATAACATAACTAGTACTGGTATTAATAATTGATTGTAACATTGCACTTGTCATACCATTCACCCTCTTTCCTAAAAAAATATTTGAGTTAAATATAAGAAGAAAAATCCTCTTATATTATATATCGTTGAATATTAATAGTTTTATAATTCATAAATATTATGAAATTTTTTGACAAATTCTAGCAATCTTGTATAGTCAATTTACATTTTAAAAATATAAATACAAAAAGATTGTTATATATATAAGTTTTGTATCAAAATTTCAACGCCATTTTTTACATATAGCTTATGTATATATAACAAGCTATACTTGTATAATCTAAATTAACAAAATAATAGACATTTTATTGTAATTTTTTTCGCAAAAGTGATTACATGTATAATTTATTGTTCATGTTTCTAAAAGTATAATAGCTTTTACTATAGTTATAGATATTTTATAACTAATTTTACTATATTTTAATATTAAGTTGTCAATATTAATTGGTAAATATAAATTATATCTAACTATAATTTACTTAATTTATACAAGTTTATATACAATTTAAACTATAGTAAAAGTACTTTGAACTATTAGTAACTAAATTTGAGTATAGAGGGAATCTCCTGTTGTGATTTCCAAATCATCTAAAAAACTTTTAATTTATGAGCGCATCAAGTTATAATTAAGTTTCATCGGAATTAGAAATAATAGAACGAATAACTTCAGAGGCAATAATCAGGCCAGCTGTAGCAGGAACGAAAATTACAGAAGAAGGAGTTTGCTTTCTTGAAGCTTCTTCATTAACTGATATAGGTTTAGCAGGTGTTTCTTTTGAATATATCACTTTTAATTTTTTTATTCCTCGTTTTCTAAGTTCGTGTCTAATAACTTTTGCAAGAGGACAAACATTTGTTTTATAAATATCAGTAATTTCCAGCTTGGTTGGATCAAGCTTGTTTCCTGCTCCCATTGAACTGATAATTGGTATATTTAAATTTGTACAACGCTCAATGAGATCAATTTTTGAAGTAACCATATCTATAGCATCAACAACATAATCATATTCTGTGCTTAATAACTTTGATGCAGTTTCTTTATTATAAAGCATTTGAAAAGTAGTTACATTAATATTTGGGTTTATGGATAAAATTCTTTCTTTCATAACATTAACTTTTGATTTTCCAATTGTTTCATGTGTAGCATGGATTTGTCTATTAATATTTGATATAACAATATTATCACTATCAATGAGTACAAGATGTCCTACGCCTGTTCGAGCTAATGCCTCAGCTACATATGAACCAACGCCTCCAATTCCAAATATAGCAACTTTAGTGCAATGTAATTTTTCTAAGGCTTCTTTTCCTATTAACATTTCGGTGCGTGAAAACATAAAGTTATTCCTTTCTAAATTAAACAATATTTAATTGAAAGTATTGACAGCTGCCAGAAACAATATTCATTATAGATAGTAACTAAATTTGATAATTATAGTTTTCATAATTATAGTCATAAGAGACTGTTCTGATACACTATATAAAAGGATAGTACTATAGTTTTTATGACAAAGATATAAGTACATTTTATTTATGAATCACGGATTTAGGAACAATGTAACTAAATCTATTATTATATGGTGATGTAGAAGCTCTGTTCTTAAATCTAAAAAAAATACTTCGATTTATAAGCATGTTTACTATGTAGGGCTTGTAGCTCTAACTCTACATTTAAAAAGTGTTGCAGTTTTTATTACTGACGAGAAGATTTAATATTATTCAACAATCTATACAAAGATAAATAGGAATAATGCAATCAATATGATATAATAATATAGGACATGTATTCATAAAATATTGCATTATTTTTTAAAAGCCATAAATTATAAACTTTATAAAAAGGAAGTGAAAAATGGAAGGTTATAAAATGTACCAAAATTTAAAGTGTGAATATTTTCCTTGTCATAAAATAAAAAATGTTGAAATATTTAATTGCATGTTTTGCTATTGTCCTCTATACTTATTAAAAGAAGATTGTGGAGGAAACTTTGTCTATTTAGATAATGGAATAAAAGACTGTAGTAATTGTTTAAAACCACATGGAGAACATTCTTATAATTTAATTCAATCAAAAATGGAAACAATTCTTGAAAGGGCTAAAAAATGAGTGAAACATTAGTGATAATAATAAGCAAAAATCAAACTTATAGGATAAGGGCAGGAAAAAACCACTGTTTTAGCTGTGGTATGAAAGCCCCCTCAATCCAGTAAGCGTATTGGGAAACTAGTACGTAGACAACGGCTTGACCGTTGCAATATACCACTTGAATTGCTTGGAACCCCTAAAGCCAATCAAACTACAACGCAAGTATGAAACATAACTAAACGTGAAATA
>LJHD01000102.1 GCA_001983475.1 Candidatus Epulonipiscium fishelsonii
TTATTGATAGTGGTATTGATTATACACATCCTGATTTTACGAATTCGGATGGGACTACTCGTATAAATTACATTTGGGATCAGACTTTAAACGGAACTCCTCCAGATGGATTTAAAAGAGGTATTGAATATACCCAATCACAAATTAACCAAGCGTTAAAAGCTTCTACGAAAGAGCAAGGTTTAGAGATTGTTCCAAGTATTGATACTTTGGGACATGGTACAGCACTTGCGGGAATTGCTTGTGGAAATGGAAGATTAAATAAAAAATACAAAGGCGTTGCTCCAGAAAGTGAATTAATTATAGTAAAGGTAGGAAGAAATAATATAAAAAATGCTACACGTGGGCCAAAAAATGTAGAAGTTATGCTTGCCCTAAAATATATAGTAAATAAAGCAAAAGAATTAGAAAAGCCAGTGAGTATTCTAATAGGACTTGGGATAAATGAAGGAAGCCATGATGGTACCAGTACTTTAGAAATATATATAGATGAAATTTCACGTGAATGGTCAGTAAACATTGTTGTGGGTACAGGAAACCAAGCAAACAAAGATAGTCATACTAGTGGAATAATAGAAACTGATGAAACTCAAGCAGTAGAAATATTTATTGAAAAAAAGCAACCTTATTATTTTTTAACTCTATGGAAAAGCTTTATAGATGATTTTGCAATTGTGGTAGATTCTCCTGTTGGACAAAAAACTGAAATTTTAACTAGGAAAATAAATAATAGGAGTTTTATTCTAGGGGATACTCTTGTTATGGTAAATTTTTCAACAGGGTCACCAGAAGAACGAGGAGAACAAATTTTAATATTTTTTGATGCAATGGATGAAAGTATTAATTCAGGTATCTGGAAAATAGAAATAATAGGAATTGAAGTTATTGAGGGAAGATATGATATATGGGCTGAAACTTTAGATGATAAACGAACAACAAGATTTTTAAACCCAACAAATGAAACAACTCTAACTATGCCTTCATCTGCAAGAAATATCACTAGTGTAGGAGCTTCAAACAATTTTCAAATTGCTAACTTTTCTGGGCAAGGATATACAAGAGATGGGCGAATCAAACCAGATATAACCTCTCCAGGTGTTAATATTATAACTCCTAGTATAGATAAACTGAGATATGGCAGAATTAGTGGAACAAGTGCAGCAGGGGCATTTGTAGCAGGAGCTTATTCTTTGCTTATGGAATATTTAATTGTTCAAAATAGAGATAGATTTTTATATGGTGAAAGATTAAAGTTATATTTGCTAAGAAATACAAGGAGTTACATACAAAATGGTCCATACCCAAATAAACAATGGGGATATGGTGAGCTATGTATTAAAGATACATTACAAGAATTAAGTGAAATTTATGATAACTAAGACTAATACGTATAAAGTTTTATGCAATGTACTTATAAGTTGAAATGTTCTTTCTATAGTTTGGGAGCTTTGCTGCTACACCACTATAATCAAATTTAGTTACTATTATTCATGATTTACGGGTGACTAAATTTGTTATTTCAAAGTACTATATATTCAGTGATAGAACACATACTTTAAATACCTAGAAGGTATATGACAAGAGCAGCTCCATTATCTAAGTTATTGTATGATGGAGCAGTTTACTAAGTATAGGTGGATATTTTAGGAGGCTTTTATGGAAAATAAAATTGATGCAACTTTGCAAATCTTATCATCTCTTTCAAATTCAGAAATAGAGGAAGCAACAAATTATTTGAAAGTTTATGGTTTTGAAGCAAGTAATAATATTGATATTATTATAAAATATAATGGAGATATAAACAAAGTAGCTGAAGATGAAGGTGGGATTGCCCAAATTATAAATAATAGATATGCAGTAATTTCGATACCCAGACAGCATGTAAATAATTTAATTCAATATACTCAAGTCGAATATATGGAAGCTCCTAAATTATTGAACTACAATCTTAACAAAAGTATGCAAATATCTTGTGTCAAATCAGTCCAAAACAATAGACCTTATGAACTTAAAGGAAAAGGTGTTTTATTAGGAATAATTGATTCGGGAATACAATATGCTCATAGAGATTTTATAAATCCAGATGGAACAACAAGAATAGAAGCAATTTGGGATCAAAGTATTCCTGGAAATCCTCCTGCAGGTTTCAAAATGGGTAGCTTATATACAAAAGAACAAATCAATGAAGCATTACGTCAACCAAATAGATATGCTCGTCTTGGAATTGTTCCTTCTGAAGATACTAATGGGCATGGTACTCATGTTGCAGGAATTGCTGGTGGAAATGGTAGAAGTTCAAATGGAGCATATGTTGGAGGAGCACCCGAAGCAGATTTTTTAGTTGTAAAGCTTGGTATTCCTGGAAAAGAAGAAGCACTAGTACGCAATGTTGAAATAATGTTGGCAATAAAATTTATTATTGATTATGCTAAAAAATTACAGAAACCTGTGGTAATTAATATAAGTAATGGAATGAACGAAGGTCCTCATGATGGTAAAGCATTAATTGAACAATTTATTGATGATATATCAGAAGAATGGAAAACAAACATTGTAATTGGTGCTGGAAATGAAGGTGGAGGCAACACTCACACAAATGGTATTGTTTCACCTGATAAAATTCAATTTGTTGAATTTCAAGTTGGGGAAAACCAACGTTCATATGCTTTATATTTATGGAAAAATTTTATTGATACATTTGAGTTTGAAATTATTAGTCCATCAGGTTCTAAAACTCCAAGAATAAGATATTGTCAAGGCCCACGCCAATATGTATTACAACGTACAAAAATATATTCAACTTTTGCAGGACCTTCTCCGCTTAATGGAGATGAAGAATTTGCAGTTTTTTTAAGAGCTATGGACAATCAATTCATTAACGAAGGTGTTTGGCGAATAGCAATTTTTGGCATAGATGTTGTAGATGGTAGATACGAAGTATGGGGGCCATCAAAGGCAATAGCTGGAGATGATACTTTTATGCTTGAACCAACATCAAATACTACGCTAACAACACCATCTACTGCACGTAATGGAATAACAGTTGGAGCTTATAATAGTGTCACTGGGCAAATTGCTTCGTTTTCTGGTCAAGGTTATGTAAGAAACGATATCTTAGTAAAACCTGATTTAGTTGCTCCTGGAGTAAATATTATTTCCACTAGCATTACAGGCGGGTATGTTTCATTAAGTGGAACAAGTATGGCTGCACCACATGTAACAGGTGGGGTTGCTCTTCTTATGGAATGGGGAATTGTACAAAAAAATAATCCATTTTTGTATGGTGAAAACTTAAAGACATACCTTTTACGTGGTACTGATAAAAATATAAATAGAACTATAATTCCAAGCCCTCTTTGGGGATATGGAAAAATGTGTATTAAGAGCTCGCTTGATATTTTACGCAAACAACAGTTTTTAAGTTAAATATAGGCTGTTATCAGAGCTTTAAGGTGCTATAAATAGCAATGTGCGGGAAAACATTAGAATTACTTCGCAGAATGGTATGTACAAATTGCACAAACATGTATAAATATACATTTTGGAGTAATATCAATGATATTGGACAACATGTGCTAGTGGGAAGAAACATATTAGGCTATTTTGTCAGTTGTATTTTATTAGATATAGGTATATACTTTAATAGTTAACCCGTGTGAAAAAAACAATTAGCAGAGTAGTCGCGAACAAATAAGTAGCAATTAGGCGAAAAAATAAGTAGTAGAGCAGACGTGAAAGAATAAGTAGTAACTGGTTGAC
>LJHD01000103.1 GCA_001983475.1 Candidatus Epulonipiscium fishelsonii
TATTCTTTTCAATGATTTTACATATAGTTAAAGATTTGTCTATATTTAATCCTTTAGTTAAAAGTATTGCTAGATTATTTAATACTGATACATTATTAATAGAAAGTTTAATTCTTGGTAGTTTAGAATTCTCAAATGGGACAGCTTATATTTCACAATTTGTAAGTAATGGCATACATTATCTCGGAATGTTATCTGCTTTAATTGCATTTGGAGGTATATGTGTATTTTTTCAAACAGCTCAACTATTTGTAAACACTAAACTTTCACTAAATTTATACTTATTAGCTAAAACTATTCAGGCTATATTTGCATATTCATATACACTTTTGTTATTCCCTATTTATGAAGCCTATACTACAGGAATTCCTATTCAAATTAACAGCTATAGATTAAGTCTAGTTATTGGTTTATTTTTAATTGTTGGAACTGGGTTAAAATTCGCCGAAAATATGACAAGCCCAGTTGCATTAAAAAACTAATACCTAAAGAACGTATGCCACCTTGATACACTAAATTGTATCAAATATAATAGAAATGAAAATTTCATACTAAGGAGTGCTAAAATGGCTAAACTAACAATTATTGGAAGAATTCAGGCAAAACCTGACAAAATTGAACTAGTGAGAAAAGAACTACTAAAGCTAATTCCTGAAACTGAAAAAGAAAAAGGCTGTATACAATATGACCTTCATCAAGACCATAAAGACCCAGCGTTTTTCTTATTTTTTGAAAATTGGGAAAGTAAAGATTTATGGCAAAATCATATGAATAGTGAACACCTTAAAGCATATCTTAAAGCAACTGAAGGTTGCATACAAGATTTTGTTTTAAATGAAATGACTCAAATAGGATAAAAAAATATAAAAAAAGAAGGATGGTAAAGTCCTTCTTTTTCTAATTTATGCTTGAAAGTCAAAGTGATGCGTTTGGTAAAGTGATTTTTTTTCTGTGCTAGATGTGCTTGATTTATTTCCATCTTCAACAGAATCAACACTAATATAATCTAAATTGTATCCAATATCATTAATGAAAGTAGTCATACTTGAAAGATGAGGTTGTAGAAACTGTTTAATATCATTATTTTCAACTAAAATTTGCATATTAAGCTTTTTATCATTTTTATGAACATGAAGTTGAATATGATTCATATAGTTCATGTCTAGAGCAACTACTACATACATACCTTTTTGCTTAGTATCTTTTTGTTTCTTAGCTTCCTCAAAAAAATGAATTTGCCCTTTTTTTATGTGCTCATGAAACATCGGAGGTATCATATGAATGTGTCCTTCTTGCTGAAGTTTATTTCCTACATCTAGAGTTTGTTTAGTTTGTTCTATCTCTTTTTCTATAGATGGATTTTTCCCAGTATCCTCAATAACTTTTTCCATTATTTCAAATACATCTTCTAAAGGTTTTAATGGTTGCTTAAGTTGTTCAACTTCTGTTTCAAGCTTTGTTCTTGCTTCATCTGGAGCAAATTCTCTTAAAATCTTATCGATTTGATTTTCAATAACAACAGGCAGCTGTTTAGTTGGAACTTGCTCCAAATTTTTATTAGGAGAATTTACAATTTCTTGCATGTTTCTTGAAATAACTGGGTCCTGGGTTGCTTTTATATCTTTGAGTACAACTATGTCCTGGGTTGCTTTTATATCCTTAGATACAACTATGTTCTGAGTTGCTTTTATATCTTTGGGCACAACTGTGTCCTGGGTTGCTTTTATATCTTTAGACACAACTGTGTCCTGGTTTAACTGTATATTTTTAGGCACAACTGTGTCCTGGTTTAGTTTTATATTTTTGGGCACAACTGTGTCCTGATTTACTTGTATATCTTTAGGTACAACTGTGTCCTGGTTTGGTTTTATATTTTTGGGCACACTCTGCTCTTGATTTAGTTGTATATCTTTAGATGCCACTTGGGATTGTATATCTTTGGACACAATATTATTAATATGTGTTTTATTCATGATGACGGATTTAGTCATATCTGGTGTTAATTTAAAATTATTTTTAATATATTTATCTAAAGTTTGAACCAATTTTTGTTGTTGATCTGGCATTAATGTATTTGCTAGTTTCACAAGTTGTTCCTTTGGCATATTAATACCTTTATCCATAAATTGTTTAGCAATATCCAATTCAGGTGTTGTCATGTTAGCCTTATTCTTTACTAAATTAGTTACAACTTCTGGTGGTAAATCATATTGTTTTACATTAAAGTGTGCCTTAATTAAATTTTGCTTTTCTAAATCCAGTTCCTTGGATATAAAAGAATTTACTACTGCTTTCATTTCTTCAGTATTTGGCATATTAAGCTTTTGTATAACTTGATTGGCAAGGTCTTCTTTTTTGGGCACTGGTTTTAATATAATGCTTCCATCTTTTGCAAAATCAAATTTAAATTGTGTAAGTTCATCCATAGGCATAGACGTTTGTAATTTTACTGGAATTTGTGTATTTCCTTTCAAATTAAGTAATGTTTCCCCATTTTCTTGTGTAAGTTTTCCTTCAACCATTCCTTGACGCATATTAGCCAAGAGCGTTTGTTTTACTGCATCTTTTGCTGAAATTTCTTTTGATAAGACTTTATCTTTTACGTCTATATTCTGTTGAGGTATAGCTTTATTCTGTGATATAAATTGTTGTAATATTGATATCAAAAAAAATGCCCCCTTTTTCATAAATTTTACAATATAGAGGAAAACGAGGAAACCCCGGTTCGCCTCTACATTTATAATTTTACACTTTTAAGAAAACTTTTTCGATGTATAGGTGTTATTCCATATTGTTCAATACCTACATAGTGATTTTTAGTACCATAACCTTTATTTTTTTCCCAATCATAGTATGGATATTCTTTTGCAAAGGCTTTCATTATTCTATCACGAGTGACTTTCGCAATAATACTAGCTGCAGAAATTGATGCACTTTTATTATCTCCACCAACTATAGAATATTGCTTTTTTTCTATATTAGGTATACACATATTTCCATCCACTAATATAATATCAAAATTATGATTCAAATCTACTAATGCTATTTTCATAGCTTCAAAGGTTGCTTGTAAAATATTTATTTCATCTATAATATTTTCATTTACTACCCCTATTCCTATTGCAACTGATTTATTTGTAATTTCATCAAATAGCTGTTCTCTTTTTTTTTCGGATATTAACTTTGAATCTTTAACTCCAACTAAATCTACTTCATATGGAAGAATTACTGCTGCTGCAACAACTGGCCCAGCAAGAGGACCTCTACCAACTTCATCTACACCGACTAAAATTTTCTTTTTTCCATGATAAGTAAAATCTAGTACTAACTTTTGGTGCCAATCTTCTATTTCTTTTTGTAATCTTTCTTCTTTAGTCACTTAATCAACAACTCCTATATTATTAAACGGATAAACTCTATATCCTCCTAATGCGAAAATAACATCTCGGCTTACAGAGCCAAAGCTTCGGCTGTCTGCACTATTTTCTCTATTGTCTCCCATTACAAAATAATGTCCTTCGGGAACAGTATAAGGAAACGATACTGCTTGAGGATAAGTAGTATCAGGAAATCTTATATATTCTGATTCATTAAGCTCTTTTCCATCTATATATACTTTTCCATCCTTCAGATCTATTGTTTCCCCAGGCAACCCTATAACTCTCTTAACCAAATTATTTCTACCATATCTAAATACTATTATTTCTTCACGCTTTGGATTCCTGTAATAAAACGGAATATTAGACACAAACATATGGTCGTTAATGTTTATTGTTGGTATCATTGAGCCTGTTGGAATATAAGTTTTTATTGCAATAAATGGTAAAATAACTAATGATACCATAATCACTAAAATTATATCCTTAACAAATTCTACTGAATTCCTGATTATTTTCAATGCCCTCATACTGTTTTCCTTTCTCATTAGTTAAACATATTTCTAACTCAATCAACTATTCCTATATTATTAAATGGATAAATTCTATATCCTCCTACTGCAGTTATAATATTTCTGTCTATTGAACCAAAGCTTCGACTATCTGCACTGTTTTCCCTATTATCCCCCATTACAAAATAATGCCCCTCTGGAATAGTATAAGGAAATGCTACAGCTTGAGGATAGGTAGTTTCTGGATGCCTTATATATTCAACTTCGTTAAGTTCTACTCCATTTACATATACTTTTCCATTGTTTAAATCAATAGTTTCTCCAGGTAGTCCTATAACTCGTTTAATTAAATTATTTTCACCATGTTTAAATACAATTATTTCTCCACGTTCAGGATTTCTGTAATAAAATGGAATATGACTTACAACCATATGGTCATTAATATTTATTGTGGATATCATTGAGCCTGTTGGAATAGTTATATGCGAAATTAAGAATTGTGATATGAGTAATGCTATTAGTACTGCTGCTGTTATCTCTTTAAAACCGTCTAATATATTTTTAAATAATCTCATTCTTGTTCTCCTTTCTGTATTATAGTTTTAACAATTTAATCAACAATCCCCATATTGTTAAATGGATAAACTCTATATCCTCCTAAAGAAAAAATAGTATCTCGGCTTATTGCTCCAAAACTTCGGCTGTCTGCGCTGTTTTCCCTATTATCTCCCATTACAAAATAATGTTCTTCAGGGATAGTATAAGGAAAGGAAACTACTTGAGGGTAAGTGGTATCAGGAAATCTTATATAATCTATTTCATTAAGCACTTCTCCATTTATATAAACTTTACCATATTTTAAATCAACTGTTTCTCCAGGCAGGCCAATGACTCTCTTAACTAAATTATCTTCCCCATATTTAAATATAACTATTTCTCCACGTTCGGGGTTTCTATAATAAAATGGGATATTAGACACAAACATATGATCATTAATATTTATTGTAGATATCATTGAGCCTGTTGGAATAGTTGTATGTGCTACAAAAAATTGTGATATAATTAGTGCTACTAGCACTGCAATAATTGGTTCTTTAAAAAATTCTAATATATTTTTACATGTTTTTAGAACTTTCAAAATTTTCCGTCCTTTCTATAATTATACATATTAATACTTCAGTGTTAAGTAGATAGTTGTTAATCAATGTTATTCAAGTATATATACATTGAAGTAACTTCTGCTTAAACACAAATAGCGAATAGTGGTAATTATATACAACCACTATTTTCAGTTATAATTACAAGCAAGCATAAAATATCTTTTGTCTTATATAATATTAAAGTCTGATATTTTATATATAATGAATTTCTCCTACTCCAAACTATATCTAAATATAGCCTAAAACAAGAGTATTAAAACGCATTTTCTAAAATATTTTTACCTATTTTACATTTATTAATAATTGCTGCTAACACTAGACACTTCACATTTTAAAACACACCAACTATAAACCCGGTATTTTATTATGGCATTTCTAGTGTTATTTTGCCAAGCTTTCCTGTTCTTAATTCATCAATAATAATTTTTGCTGTTCTGGCTTGGTCGACTGTTCCTCCAGAAGATAACAGTGCTCGTTTTTTTCCAATCTCTAGCATTAGCTCATAATCTGTTAAATTTTCATCTAGTTCAACATTGTATCGATTTAATAAATTTTGTGCAGCATGTATTCGGCTATATTTCACAAAATTTATTGCCAAATCTTCAATATCTAAAATATTATCATTTATTGAACCAATATAAGCTAATTTTCTTGCAACAGACTGGTCATCAAACTTTGGCCATAATATTCCTGGCATATCTAAAAGCTCAAATCCTTTTTTTATTTTTACCCATTGCTTACCTTTGGTAACCCCTGGTTTATCCCCAGTCTTTGCAACTCCTTTTCCCACTAGAGAATTTATGAAAGTAGATTTTCCTACATTCGGAATTCCAACTATCATTGCTCTTATAGGTCTATAAATTCTTCCACGTAACTTGTCACGTTCAACTTTCTCTTTCATAATTGCTTCTGCCACATTCATAACTTCTTTTATTCCTTTACCAGATGTTGAAGTTACAGGCACAACACTCACATTTTCATTTGTATACCACTTAATCCACATATCTGTTACTTTTGGATCAGCAAGGTCTGCTTTATTTAACAATATTATCCTCTTTTTATTTTTTGCGAATTTATCTATATCAGGATTTTTTGTACTATATGGTGCTCTTGCATCAACAAGTTCCATAACTACATCAACAAGTTTTATATTTTCTTCAATTAACCTCCTGGCTTTAGTCATATGTCCTGGGTACCACTGTATATCCATAATGCTTCTCCTCTTGTACTCAACGTCTTTTTTTATTTATAATAAAGTATTTTTCCTATTATATCCTTTTTTTTAATACACCCTATTCTTTGATACCTACTATCCATACTTTCGTTTATATTATCTCCCAATATAAAATATACATTCTCTGGCACTATAAAAGGATATTTTATATCTCCTCTATCACGGATATATTGATTATTAAGGTTATCAATAGCTTTATCATTTATAAAAATTTTTCCATCTTTATAAATAACTGTGTCTCCACTAACTGCGACAATTCTTTTTACTATCTCTCCATTATACTCTGTCTTGACTCCAACAATATCTCCTACTTTTGGATTAAAAATATGATAATGAATTTTATCTATAATAACTAAATCTTGATTTTGCAAAGTAGGCTGCATAGAATTCCCTTTTATCACAAATAATTGTATTGCAAAAAAAATACAAAAAAAATATAACAAAAATATAATAAAAGTTTTTTTTATCCACTTCACATTTTTTTGCATACTAAAAAATCCTTTCTCTTTAATACACAAAAAGGGACTTACAGTCCCTTATAATCTTTTAAAACCTGAAAACAGGTTCTTATCTCATTAGCTCTTTTACTTTTGCACGTTTACCTATTCTTTGACGCAAGTAATTTAATTTAGCACGTCTAACTTTACCACGACGAATAACTTCTATTTTTTCAACATTTGGTGAATGTACTGGCCAAGTTTTTTCAACTCCAACACCATTTGAAATTTTTCGTACTGTGAAAGTTTCACGTGGGCCACCATTTTGTCTTTTTAATACTGTTCCTTCAAATTTTTGAATACGTGCTTCTCTGTTTTCTTCTGGCACTTTAGCATGAACCACAACAGTGTCTCCCACTCTAAATTGTGGTACTTCTTTTTTCATTTGTGCATTTTCAATTTCTTGAATAATTTGATTTTTCATAAAGTTCTCCTTTTTTTCCTTAGATGTTCATAATGAATGTTCAAAAGCGGACCATCTGCATATTAACTATTTTTGAAGTATACCATGATTAAATATATTTTGCAATGTCTTCATTAATTTTTATTTACAATAATTAATTCTAGTTTTTTCAGTAATTTAGAATTAGTAGTAACTAAATTTGATTATAGTGGTTAATGAGCGAAATTCCTACGCCATCAAACATTTCTGCTTATAAGTACGATTTAAGTAATTCTGGTCGTTTCTTCCGTGTAACCTCTATTGCTTTTTGCCTGTTATATTCAGCTATATTTTTATGATGGCCTGAAAGCAGTATTTCAGGAACTTCTACTCCGTTATATACCCTAGGTTTTGTATATTGAGGATATTCTAAAAGTCCATGTGAAAAGCTTTCATCTTGAAAAGATTCCTGCTTACCCAGCACTCCCTCGACTAATCTCGAAATACTATCAATAACAACTAAAGCAGCAAGTTCTCCACCAGTTAAAATATAGTCTCCTATAGACACCTCATGCGTTACAATTTCGTCAATCACTCGTTGGTCAATCCCCTCATAATGCCCACACAACAAAATAATTTCTTTTTCTTTAGAAAATTCTTGTGCCATAGCTTGGTTCCATACTTTGCCTTGAGGAGTCATATATATTACTGGAGGATTAGCTGTTAATGAGCTTGATAAAATATGATTATAACAATCTTTTACTGGAGGAGCCATGATAAGCATACCAACCCCTCCTCCAAATGGATAATCATCTACCTTCTTATGTTTGTTGTTTGCAAAATCTCTTATGTTTATAGCTGTTATCTCAAGCAATTGTTTTTTTATAGCTCTACCAATAATGCTATGACTAATAGACTGCTCTATCATTTCTGGAAATAAAGTCATTATTATAATTTTCATTAGTCTAAAAGTCCTTTGATTACCTTTATAGTCATAGTGTTATTTGGGATATCAACATTTAAAATACACTGCTTAATAGCTGGAATTAAAACTGGCTTTGTTTTGGTTCTAACCACATATACATCATTTGCTGATGTAAACATAATATCCTCAATTATGCCAAGCTCCATACCTTCATCTGTCACAACCTTCATATCGTATAAATCATTAATGTAATACTCATTTTCCTCCAGAGGCAATGCATCTTCTTTATTTATTTTTATAATACTGTTTTTTAATTTCTCAGCCTCTTCAATGGTGTCAATACCTTTAAATTTCAAAAGCACCATGTTTTTATGAAATCTAACGGTTTCAATTTCTTGTTCAGTTAATGTTTTTCTTTCTAAGAAAACTTTACTTAATTTTTTAAATCTCTCAATATCTTCTGTGGTAGGCACTATTTTTAATTCGCCTTTTAGACCATGTGTGTTTACAATTTTCCCAATAGAATACATATTATCACTCCTTATTGTAAAAAATAGAAAAGACTAGGGAGGGTCGCCCTAGTCTTTTTATTCTATAATTTCTAGCGAAACTTTCTTTTTAATTGGCATATTAACCGATTTTAATATGTTACGTATAGCATTAATGTTTTTTCCTTGTTTACCAATTACTTTTCCAATTTCTTTTGGATTAACTTTAATGTTTACAAATATTTCATAATCAGTTTCATTAACCAAAATTTCAACTTCCTCTGGATTATCCACTAGTTCGTTAACTATCGTTTCTACTAATTTCTTCATTAATTTTCCTCAAGTAAAATTAGTTTACTTCAATTCCGGATTTTTTAATTAAAGCACGCACAGTATCTGTTGGTTGCGCTCCTTTTAATAACCATTTTTCAACCGCTTCTTTGTCAATTTTTAATTCATTTGGTTCACGACATGGATTGTAAAATCCTACTTCTTCAATAAAACGTCCATCTCTTGGTGCACGTGCATCTGCAACAACAATTCTATAAAAAGGAGCTTTCTTTGCGCCCATTCTTTTTAATCTAATTTTAACCATTATATTCACCTCATAAGTTTTCTTTTTATTTACATAAAAGGCAATTTCTTATTTCTTCCTTTTTTGCCCTTCATCATTCCTGAAAATTGTTTCATCATGCTCTTCATTTGTTCGAATTGTTTAATCAATCTGTTTACTTCACTTATGTCACAACCACTACCTTTTGCTATACGTTTTTTTCTTGACATATTTAGAATGTTAGGGTTTAATCTTTCTTCTTTTGTCATTGAAAGTATAATAGCTTCAACACGAACCAGCTGGTTATCATCTACTTGAATGTCTGCCATTTTAGCTGCATTTGCTCCAGGCAACATTTTTAGTAAATCTCCAATAGGTCCCATGTTTTTAACTTGTTGCATTTGCACCAGAAAGTCTTCAAAATTAAACTCTGCTTTTTTTAACTTAGCTTCAAATTCTTTAGCTTGTGCTTCATCAATGTTTTGTTGAGCCTTTTCAATAAGGGTAAGAACATCTCCCATCCCCAATATACGTGAAGCCATTCGGTCAGGATAAAATGGCTCTAAATCTGCAAGCTTTTCTCCCATACCAACATATTTAATTGGCTTATTCGTTACTGCTTTTACAGAAAGTGCTGCTCCACCTCTATTGTCTCCGTCAAGCTTTGTCATAACAATCCCATCAATACCTAGTGCATCATTAAATGACTCAGCAACATTAACCGCATCTTGTCCTGTCATGGCATCAACGACAAGTAAAATTTCTCGTGGTTTTGTTTCTTGCTTAATAAATTTTAATTCGTTCATCAAAACTTCGTCTATATGAAGTCGTCCTGCAGTGTCTATCAATACAACATCATAGTTGTTTTCTTTGGCATGAACCATTCCTGCTTTTGCAATATCCACAGGATTAACTTTATTGCCCATATCAAATACTGGAACATTTACTTGTGCCCCAACTTTTTTCAGCTGATCTATAGCTGCAGGTCGATAAACATCACAGGCTACCAAAAGTGGTCTTTTGCCTTGTGATTTTATGAGGTTTGCAAGCTTTGCTGTAGTTGTAGTTTTTCCTGCCCCTTGCAACCCAACCATCATAATTGGTGTAATTCCTTTTGAAGCAAATGATATTTTGCTTTGGGTTGAACCCATGAGAGACACAAGTTCATCATTTACAATTTTTATAACTTGTTGCCCTGGAGTAAGACTGTCCAGAACTTCTACGCCGACAGCTCTTTCCTGAATACTCTTTATAAAGTCTTTAACAACTTTAAAGTTTACATCTGCCTCCAAAAGAGCAAGCTTAACTTCTCTTAAAGCAACTTTTATATCTTTTTCAGAAAGCTTTCCTTTGCTTTTTAGTTGCTTAAAAACGTCTTGTAATTTGGTTGATAATTGATCAAATGCCATATTTATCTCCTTTCTTAATCCTAAAGTTCACTTCTTAATTGATGTATTAAATCTTTAACAGCTAAATTATCTATTTCAAGTTCTTCTAATTGATTAAGCAAGTTATTTTGTTTTTTAAACTTATGCCATAATTTCAGCTTTTGTTCATGTTCAAATAGCTTATGCTCAGCTTTTTTTACGCTATCATATACACCTTGTCGGCTTATATTTAAAATTTCCCCGATTTCGGCCAAAGATAAATCTTCAAAATAATATTTGACTATTATGTCTTGCTGTTTCTGTGTAAGAAGTGAATGATAGAAGTCAAATAAATATGTTATCTCAATAAATTTCTCCATATCACACCTCATTGCCTGTAACGCTTTTTTACTTTACAGGTGAATTATATAGGATATACTTAGTTTTGTCAAGCTTTAAGTCTGACATAATTTCATTCACGCAAATTTACACAAAAAAAATCAGAGTACTATCCTTTATAATAGTATATAAAACAAATTTGAGTCAATATATAGTGAATATATTTAATAACTTTAGAATCACCTGCCTTTAGGCGTGTAGGATGTCAAAACATTAATAGTTTATAACTGTTTTTAATAAACATAAAGTGTTAATTTATTCTAAACATAGTGTTACCTTATTAATAATTGTATATTTGAGATTATAAACAGGAACAGCTATTAAAAAATTAAATCTTACTAGCTGAACACAAAATCACTTTATTTATTAATATACTATCACATTTTTATAGTAAAGACACTTTAGCATAGCAGTAACTAAATTCGATTATAGTGGAAACTTTCCCAATTTTCAAAAAAATATTTATAAGTACGTATTAAAAACAATTAATTATCTTCTTATCTTTATCATGAATAATATTCATGATTCATGGCGACGCTCCAAGTGGGATTTTTTAAACTCAATCTTCTTTAAGCAAATAGATTTTTAGTATTAGTGAAAATATTTAACTAGCACAACTGGTATACTATAAGCAACTTTGTTGGCTTAATGTACTAATGAAAATAAATTATTAAACAACTTAAAAAATTATAGTTAATAATTTATGAATAAAGGATATTTTTTTGTACAAATTGTACCTTAATAAGTCTACTCAAATTAACCAAATATAAAAATCCAAAGATTTTCTAACTTTAGTTGCATAAATATTCATTATACTATACCCAAAAATCCAAGTATGTATCACCACATTGACTTACGACTAATACACTAGTGGTGGATGTGTAGCAGTCACACCTTGGAATTAAAGATTCCTTTATGTTTGCTACGAACTCAAAATCATTTATAATAAAGGGACTTAAAACAGTAGCAACTAAATTTGATTATAGTGAGAAGCTTCATGTTGGGGCTACAACCCTCAACTACATCTAATATAAAATAAAATATAATATATCTAACTAGCACAATTGGTAAAATTTATAAAAAACCAGAGTACTATCCTTTATATAGTATATAAAATAAGCAGCTATATAAGCTAACTTTTATCTTGTTGTATACCTTAAGTTATATCTAGTATTTATTTTTACATGTCAAATATATTTATACAAATATATAAATTACCTATAAAATGCAGATTTAATGTATATACTAGCTAATTTTAATTATACTAATTAAATAAAGTTTTATTAAGTCGAAAATACCTACGATTTCAGTCGTTGAAGGTTTAGAATAATTGTTGTATAGGAGAGAAAATAATGAAAAAAAAGATGACTTTTGGACTTATAGCAGCAACAGTTATGCTCAGTGCCTCTGTTTATGCCACTACTCCACAAGATGACATCATAATTTTGTATACCAATGATATTCATTGTGCAATAGAAGAAAACATGGGGTATGCAGGAGTTGCAGCATATGCTAAAGAAATGGAAGGGATTTATGGAAAAGAAGATGTAATTTTAGTAGATGCAGGGGATGCACTTCAAGGTGGCCCAATCGGAAGGCTTACTCAGGGTAAAGCCATTGTTGATATAATGAACCAAGTTGGTTATGATATTTTTGTTCCTGGAAATCATGAGTTTGATTATGGCTTGCCACAATTTTTAAATCTTACAAATCTATTAAATGCAACAGTAATTTCTTGCAACTTTGTTAATCTTGATACAGACCAACCTGTTTTTGCCCCATTTGTAATGACAAAGCACGGAAACATAGATGTAGCTTTTGTTGGAATTACCACTCCACAGTCATATTTTAAAAATAAAAACGGCAAATATCACTTAAATTTTAGTAAAAATGCAGACGGCAAATGGCTATATTCAAATGTGCAAAGAGCTGTTAATGAAGCAATTAATAGTGGTGCTGATTATGTAGTTGCAGTTTCTCATCTTGGTATTGGAGAAACAAGCTACCCTTGGCGTTCAACCGACGTAATTGCTAATACTACAGGAATTGATGTTATGATTGATGGACACTCTCACAATGTTATGGAAAACCAATTAGTTCAAAATGCCAAAGGTCAAAATGTTATTTTAACTCAAGCTGGCAGTAAATTTGATAAGTTAGGTGAAATTATAATCAATCCAGACACGGATACCATAACAACTAGACTAATTTCAGAATATTCACCAAAAGACCTTGAAACTCAAATATTTATAGACAATATAAATTCAAGATTTGAAGATATCCTAAATAATGTTGTAGCAAATACCGATATTTTGTTGGCAACACGAAGTCCTGAAACTGACGTTAGAATAATCCGTTCTCAAGAAACTAATCTTGGCGATATGGTAGCAGATGCATACCGTACTTATCTTGACACAGATATTGCAATTATAAATTCTGGAGGAATAAGAGCAAGCATAGAGCCAGGCGAAATTACTCATAACGATATAATTTCAGTACATCCATTTGGAAATTGGGCAACTTCTGTTCTTGTAAATGGACAAACCATTTTGGATGCTTTAGAAATGGGAGCTAGAAAACTTCCTGCTGAAAATAATGATCTCCTTCAAGTTTCTGGATTAACATATACTATAGATGAAAATGTTCCTTCTTCTGTTGTATTGGATGATAAAGGAAGATTTGTAGAAGTAGATGGAGAATACAGAGTTAAGGATGTTATGGTTGAAGGAAAACCACTTGAGCTAGATAGAAAATATTCTGTTGGTTCAGTTGATTATCTTGTTCTTAATTATGGTAGTGGAATGTCAATGTTTAAAGATGCTATAATTTTAAAAGATAAAACTCTAGTTGACAATGAAGTTTTGCTTAACTATATAGTAGATGATTTAAAAGGAAATATTTCTAATAAATATAGAGATATCAATGGTGAAGGACGTATAAATATCATTGACCTAGTAGATCCAGCTTATAAAGAATATACTGTTGTCGAAGGTGATAGCTTATCTTCTATTGCTTATAATCAGCTTGGCAATGGCGAAAGATATAACGAAATTTACGAACTAAATAAAGATATTATAAATAGTGAAAACTTAATTTACCCTGGTCAAGTTTTAAGACTTCCTTCTAAAAATGAAGTTATATATGAATATGATATTATCGAAGACGAAGATGTTTCTCCAAATACTGAGCTAAATACCGAAATAGAAGAAAATGAAGCTATACTAGAGAGTGAAACAAACGAAAACATTATCCTCCTTGAGAATGAAACTCTAACAGAAGATAATATCATACTTGAAGATGAAACTCTAACAGAAAATAATATCATAATTAAAAATACAGAAATCATCGAAGATGATGTCATAATTGAAAATGAAGATAACTCAAAAGAAAATTCCCAAGAAGTAAACGAAGATGAAAATAAAGATACAGCCAATAAAAAAAATATCATTGAATATGAAATTATAATTGAAGAAGAAACTTTATAAAATAACAGATTTAAAGCATAACTCTTGCAGGACTTTGCAGGGGCGGACAATGTTCGCCTCCCTTTCATAAATTCCTAAATTTAAGAAGGGTTTTTTCAGTACCCTCCTTAATAAACAAATAAAAAATCACCATTATCTTTTATATGGGACTAAATATACTCTAATAATTACATAATACACACATGCAATCCAAACGATAAAGAGTATAGGCATAAGCTTTTTACATTTAGCTGGAAATGCACTTCCAACAATAACTCCAAATAATATCATACTAGTTTTAAATATGGACCAATCCATAATATCAAATTTAGAAACACTTTTATTTGCTTTTTTAACAAGTTCTTGCACAATAACACCTCCAGCTTATACTTTCCAAAACTTCTATAAAGACCTATAGCATTTAACAGATAGTCTTATTATTTATCTGGTGCTAAATATATTTTAAACATTAAGTAATGAAAACATACAATCCAAATAATAAAAATTATTTGTCTAAATCGGTTACATTCTTCCGAAAACGTGCAACCAATGATAGTCCCAAATAATATCATGCAGGTTTTAAATATGGACCAATCCATAATATCAAATTTAGAAATACTTTTATTTGCTTTTTTAATAACTTCTTGCACAATAACACCTCCTAGGTTAGATTAACTTTAGTATATCTTAAAATACGTATTAGTATACTTTGATTCCCCCCCACACCTATGGTAAACTCTGAATCTTAATCTGTTATTATGATTACCAAAAGAGTGACTTCATTGGTTAAATGTTTTAAATGAAAATTAATTAGCTTCTTAATATTTTTTATGTACAAGAATATTGATATAGTGAAATGTAATTATGTTTTAATATATCTATTTGCTAGTAATTATACTATATATATTTTTTTCTATGATAAATTTAAATAAAAATATGAATTAGTTTATGTAAGTATTGTTTGGGACAAAACTGGTATGCTAAAATAATTTTTATAAACTATTTTCTAATCATATTATCCACAATACTAACTGAACGAATCTCCGTTTCTTATTTCTTGTTAATAAAGCTGAAAAATTCCACAAAGGTTATTCTTTTTTTGAATGCATTTCGTACAGAGGTATTATCTATTTAATTTTATAACTTTTTTAAAAGATTATAATTAGTTTACAAATAACTGAAATAAAAGGAGGAAATATTATATGAATAGTGCAATGATGGTCGACTTACTGAAAAGTTTATCTTTACTTGGTGGGTTTTTAATTATTGGTATGTTTTTACGTGCTAAATTTAAAATTTTTCAAGTTACCTTTATTCCAGCTTCTGTAATTGGAGGAGTACTTTTATTATTATTGGGACCACAAGTATTTAACTTACTTCCCGTTTCTGGAGATTGGTTTACACTATATTCTTTATTACCAGGAGTTCTTATTGTACCAATTGTAGCAACAGTACCTTTGGGATTACATATTAATATAAAAAGTGAAAATAATGAAAGTAAAATACTAAATAATATTATTCCACTTACATGTATAGGTGTTGCAATAAGTATGTTACAATTTGCAATAGGATTTGGAACACAAATTATATTTGGAAAAGAAAATTTATATGATGTATTTGGAATTGAACTAGGAGTGGGATTTGTAGGTGGACATGGAACAGCTGGAACACTTGGTTCAACACTATCCGAAATGGGCGTTGTATATTGGGACGTTTCACAAGGAGTTGGAACCACAACAGCAACCTTTGGTATTGTTGGAGGAATTTTAATAGGAATTGCTCTAATAAACTGGGCTGCACGTTCCGGAAATACAGCTATGCTAACAAAACCTGCGGATATTCCTGAACATATGCGTGTTGGGTTTGAACCTAATATAGAAAAACAATCTTCAATTGGACGTGAGACTACGTTTTCATCTTCAATAGATACTGTAGCATTTCATGTAGCTCTAATATTTATGGCTTGTGGATTAGCATACTGGGTACAAGGAGTAATGAAAGACTTAAATATTCCTATATTAAGTAGTATATCTGTATGGGCATATGGAATAATAGTAATGTTTGCTATATGGGGTATAATATGTAAAATGAAAGTAGACTTCTTAGTAGACAGTCGAGTACGCAGTAAAATCTCAGGGTCTTTTACAGAATTTGCCGTTATAGCAGCTGTTGCAAGTTTGCCCATTAAAACAGTAGCAACCTACATATTGCCAATCTTAGTAATGGTTACACTAGGATTTATTGTGACAGTTTTAGTATTATTTATTTATTGCAAGAAATTTCTTAAAGGATATTGGTTTGAACAAATGATAGCAACCTTTGGAATGTGCACAGGAGTATTTTTAACAGGAGTTCTTTTATTACGTATTTGTGATCCAAAGATGGAAAGCCCTGCTCTTGCAAACTACACATTATCATATACTGTATGTTCTATTATCTTTTTTGCTCTACTTGATACGTTTATTAATTTACCAATTACATCTGGTACAACATTTGCTATAAGTGCAGCTCTAATAATTGCAGCGACTGCTATAATTATAGGTATAGTCTATAGCCAAGTGATGTTCCGTAATAACACATCCAGTAATAAATAGGAATTTAAGAAATCTCCCACCTATATAGGCGGTGAGATGAATTATGTCAACTTTCTTGCATTAAATAATTTAGTATAATTATTGGATGAATGGAACATTATAAAGACTACGTCAATGAATTAGCTCTAATAAACTTGGTAGATTATTACTTATTTGAAAATTCCCCACATCTATATGGAGTGTTTATAAAATGTAACATAAATTTAATAACAAGGAGTAAATGTATGAATTTAAAAGTAGAAATATTAGCTCAAGCAAAAAAACTTTCACCATACCTAGAAGAACTGTATCATCATTTTCATGCCAATCCCGAGCTTTCAAGCAAAGAAATAAATACAGCCAATAAAATTGTTGAGGAATTAGAAAAAATCGGTGGATATCATATTGAAAAAAATGTTGGTGGGCATGGGATTATAGCTACATTGGATGGAGCAGGCAAAGGACCTATGGTAGCCTTAAGAGCAGATATGGATGCACTAGCTATTGAAGAACAGACTGGGTTAGAACATGCTTCAACTAATAAAGGCGTAATGCATGCTTGTGGCCATGATGCTCATATGGCAATAGCACTAGGGTCCGCACGATTACTTGCTGAATGTAAACCTTATTTAGAAGGAAGTGTTAGAATTATATTTCAACCAGCAGAAGAATTTGTGCCACTAGGAGGAGCTAAACAAATGATAGAAGAAGGAGCACTGGATGGAGTAGATGCTATTTTTGGTTTACATGTGTTCCCAGATCCACATTTAGGTGTTGGAACATTTGGCTTTCGTGCAGGTGAATTGATGGCCGCATCTGATAGAATAGAAATTGAAATCATAGGTAAAAGTGCTCATGCTGCACAACCAAATCAAGGAGTGGATGCTCTTGTAGCTGGGTCTCAATTTATTACTATGATTCAAAGTATTATAAGTCGTAATGTTGATCCACTAGAGTCAGCAGTGCTTACTTTTGGCTCATTTCAGTGTGGTAAACAATATAACATAGTGCCTGAACAGTGTATAATTGAGGGGACCTGTCGCACATATAACCCTAAAATACGTGATTTAATGGAACTACGTATAGAAAATGTTCTCAGTGGAGTCTGCTCTGCTACAGGAACAAAATATAAATTCAAATATCACAGAGGATATCCTGCTTTAATAAATAGCCCAGACATGACTGCATATGCAAAAAATGTGGCTAAATCACTTTTCGGAGACATCAAAGTGTATGATATTCCAAAACCGTCCATGACTGCTGAAGACTTTGCTGTTTATCTCAAATCTGTTCCAGGTACATTCTTCTTTTTAGGATGTGTTTCAAATGCAGATGCAAAGCCACTTCATAACTCTGGGTTTAAACTAAATGAAGATACTTTATGGCGTGGAGTAGCTATGTTTGCAGAATTAGCAACAAATTTTCATAAAATAGTATAAACTTTAAAATAGTTGTATACACTGTTGCTAAATTCTACTAAAGCATTTTTGGAAACAAATAAATCCCCTATCTTTCACAGGTGGGGGATTTATTGCTAACAAATTATAAGAGTATCTCTTCTTTTTTTCTTATTTAAAAATTATATTCCTAACTTATCTCCAATTGAAATTGTATTACCTTTCAAATATTCCATAACAGGCATACGTTTTTTATTTGGCATTTGTATTTCTTTTATTAAAATTTGATCTCTGGCAGTTTGAACAACTAAACCATTATCTATATCTACAATAACACCAGTTTCTTTTTGTGAATAATTTCGGTTTAAAATGCTTACATCAAATATTTTCATGGGCTGATTATCATACTGAAACTCCCCCAACTGAAGTCTTGAAGTTATAAAACTTTAATCCCCTATAAACTTCATAAGGAAGTTGTTGTTCACTATAGCTCGCTACTTCTATAGCAGTTCTCTAGCAATTCCTTAAAAAAGTTAAATTGCTTGAACTTCTTATGCTTTCACATAAGCACAGACTATATCTTCTCCTTCACCATTATGTGCTAAGGGCCACTCACTTCGACACGCTTGTGCCTACTCCCCTCAAGAGGGATAGTCGTTGAACTTTACTCTACTCGAGTCTTAGCTGCTGATTGCCTATTTAGTATAGCGTTTTAAATGCTTATACTCGACACTTAGGATTTAACCAATATATTTTTTCTTTTTTTAGAAAATAATATAATTATGCCATCTAACTAATTTTTTCTACTTTCGTCACCTTCACACTATGTGTTACTTTAATTTTAGTAAACCTGCTTTATTGTGTTGTGGTTTAGTTAGCTTTAAGGGTTCCCAGCAATTCAAGTGGTATATTGGATGACTCTAAGTCATCTCTACATACAAATTTCTCTATATGCTTACTGTCTAGGTGCTATTATTCCACTACTGAGTGGCTTTTCATGCACCTTTTCTATAAGTATAAGCACCAGGCCAATTTTCTACTCCACGGACCAGACAATCAATAGTATCAGCTGTTTTTGACCAATCGATTTCACCTAGAGCTTTTGTTATCATCGGCGCATATGTTGCAGCAGAATGATTTTGTTCTTCACGTTCTTTACCACCAGCTTTAATTAATGGTAATGCTTCTTTCAATGCATCTGCTCCAATATACATCATTTTACTATACAAAGAAGAAGTTGTTTCATTTGGCAAAATAGGAATTTCCTTTTTATAAATTATATCTCCTGTATCCATTCCTTTATCCATATACATAATTGTTACCCCAGCTATCTGTTCATTATTTATTATTGACCATTGAATTGGAGCTGCTCCTCTATATCTTGGTAACAATGAACCATGGATATTTATACATCCAAATTTAGGTATGTTTAAAATTGTTTCTGGTAAAATTTGTCCAAACGCAACAACTACAATTAAGTCTGGTGATAATTTTTTTAAATATTCATATAATTCTTCATCTTGCTTTATGCGCTCAGGCTGTCTTATTTCTAAATTATATTTTAAAGCTAATTCTTTTACAGGAGACATCGTTAAAGTATTACCTCGTCCTTTTGGCCTATCAGGTTGAGTTATCACTAGTTGAATATTATATTTTTCATTTATTAGCATTTGTAGTGTTGGTACAGCAAAATCTGGCGTTCCCATAAATACTATATTCATATTTCCACTCTTTTCTATTCTTGACTTTCCAATAGCAATAGGTAAGGTTTTGAGGTTATCTCCACCTTTTCCCCTGCTCCACACCGTACGTGAGACTTTCACCTCATACGGCGTTCCAACGATATTATTTTACTTCATATTTAATTTCAAAATTTCCAGTTTTAACTCGCAAAGTATTAACTTTTTCCAAAATTTTATTGATATTTAGATCGGTTTTGTTTTTGTTTTTAATTTCATTTACATATTTATCTATTGTAGTTTCATTTGTTGCATGAATTAGTTTGTGTACTTCGGCATTAATTAGTATTAGGTTCTTATATTCATCCGTTCCTCCTAATTTCTTAGGTTTTTTATGATGACATTCAAATTTACCTATTTCTAAGCTGTTCCCCGTCACCCCACACAATCCTCTTTGTCCATATGCTAATGATATTTTATTGTCTGATAATTCTATAATGTCATTATTAATATTATTTAGCATATGTTGTATTAATTTGCTTGATATGTCTACTTTTCTATGGATTAGATTTCTTCCATTTTCTGTGTAATTACATATCTTTTGCGTGAAATTCATTGTGGGAGATGTTTTGCATCCATGCACAGGGAATATTGCTATACCTAATATACTTCTATGATTTGTATAACTTCCATAAAGTTTTTCATATAGTATCGATCTGTATATCTTTTCTTTCTTTTTGAGTTTCAATCTGTTATCAAATGTTCTGTTGACTTCATAGGCAATCTCTGCCATATCTAAGTTTACATGCGTTGCTATTTTATAATAATTGTGAGCACCTAGTATGATAGAGTTTAATTTGTTTACTTGTTTAGCTGTTCTGTCTTTTTGTATTATTTTTATTTGCTTTTTAATGTTTTCTTTTACTTGCTTTTTTGCCTTATCTGTCATATTACTATTACATACGATTTTGTTGCCTTTTCTTATTGCCCATAATTTAAATCCTAAAAATTCAGTTTTACCTTTTCTTACATTAGTTATTTTAGATTTTTCATCACTTATATCCAATTTTAGTCTTTCTTTTAACCATTGTTTCACTGCTATATATATCTTTTGTGCTGATTTGTAATCTCTGCAGAAGATTTTGAAGTCATCTGCATATCTGACTATATACATTTCTTTCATTTTTGATTTTTTTAAGGCTCTATATTTATTGCTTTGATCTATTTGACCTTTTTTATTTAATGTGCTATAATCATGTTCTGTTTTAAAGGTCTCCCATTGGTCGCTTATCCACCAATCTAACTCGTTTAGGACTACGTTAGATAATAATGGTGAAATAATACTCCCTTGTGGAGTCCCTTTATTTTGTCTTCCTATATTTTCCACTTCACTTTTTAGTATTTTAATTAATATCTTTATTAATGTCTTATCTTTAATTCCTATATTCCATAATTGTTTGATTAATTTACTATGGTTAATATTGTCAAAGAAACCTTTTATATCTATGTCTACACAATAGTATAGTTTACTTATATTAATTAGATATTGAGTTCTAGCTATAGCGTGATGTGTACTTCTATTCGGTCTAAAACCATATGAGTGGTTATGAAATTTAGCCTCATATATAGGTTCTAATACTTGTTTGATACATTGTTGTATTAATCTATCTTCAATACAAGGTATTCCTAATGGTCTAGTTTTACCGTTAGGTTTTGGTATTTCTACTCTTCTTACTGGTTTTGGATTATAGTTATTGAATTCATTCTGAATTTTTCGGTTTAATTCTAATTTACTAATGGTTTTTAAGTCATCTATTGTCATACCATCTGTTCCTGGTGTTGTTCTACCTTTATTAGTTTTAATATTCCTATATGCTAGGTCTATATTTTTATCTGACGTTATCAGGTTCATTAGGTTGTAGAATGACTCATTATTTTTGCTTTTTTGGTATAAATCATCGTATAATTGTTGTATGTCATAGTATTCATTATTTCTTAAAAGCTGTTTCTTTCCTTGTTTTACTGTCAAAGTCGGTTTACCTCCTTGATAGAGTATCACCTCTTTTAGTCATACAGGAACCTTTGATTATTTTGATCTTAAACACTTTATTTAACATCGTCTTGGGGCTATCCCTCCACTACTTATTATCATAGCTTCATCGGTACTGTGCCCCTACTCTCACTAGGATTAAGTCTATTTCACTGTATTACTAATTAGCTTATAAGACCATATTTCAACGAGGGTAATCTCTCCATATTCCTAGCTTTCCACGTTCCAATAATCTTATCTTTTCATATATCGTTAGGTAATTCCTTTAAGCCTGTTAGCTTGATAATGCCTTTAACATTATAAGGTATTTCATAAATATGAATTTTACTTTACCTCACTAACCCCACCTTCTGTGGTATGTGTATTTCTACACATTATTGATATAGACCCGTACATTCGGAATTTCGCCAGAGTTTTTATACTTCATTCTTACCATAGATATTTTCTGCTTATGAATTGCATCATATTCATAAGTCTTAGACCACCGACCTATCACGTACTTGACTGCCTCCAGTTCACTTTTCCGTTTCTAAAAATATATTTAGCACTTGGATACGCTCTCAGCCGACTTTACCGAGCTTATGACGCTTCTTGTTTTACCTCAATTCACGCCATTCGGAGTATTATGGACAACCTTTCAAGGCGTTACCCTGTCATTCGATTGTTCAGATTATTAGTTCTTTAACCCTCATATTTTAAGGTTTAGTCGATACTTTTCATATCGCAACGTGTCGCACCATATTTCAATTCGCCTTCAATATTGTCAATATATAATATTCCTTCTAAATGGTCATATTCATGTAATATTGCTCTTGCTTGTAATTCTATGGCTTCAATTTCAAAATCTTCACCCATTCTATTTTGTGCTCTTGCCTTTACTTTTAAGGGCCGTTTTACAATAGCATACCTACCAGGCACACTTAAACAACCTTCCTCCCCTATTTGCTCTTCATTAACTTCCAAAATTTCAGGATTAATAAATTCTATAACACCTTCTCCAACATCAATAATAAATATCCTTTTTAATATACCTATTTGAGGTGCAGCAAGACCCACTCCTTCTGCATGGTTCATAGTTTCAATCATATCATTTAAAATATCTTCAAGTGATTTGTCAAAATTTTTAACAGGTTTTGATACTTTTCTTAAAATTGGATCATCATCTATTCTTATTGTTCTTAATGCCATTTTTTCTACCTTTCTAATTTATATTCATTGGGTCAATATCCCAACTTATTTTAACTTGAGTTCTAAACCTCCCACCTCTAAAGTTAGATGTTATTGGAGGTTGTCGTTCACAATAAGACGCTACTCCTATTGCAGTTCTCTATGAACTTCTTTAGCTTTCACTAAAGCACAGACTATATCTTCTTCTTCACCATTATGTGTTAAGAGCCACCCACTTCCACCATCTATCGCTTATGGTGTACGACCCTCAAGAGGTCTAGTCGTTGAAGTTTCTCCTATGATGAAGCAGAGCTTCATTATCATGTATGATGTTGTTGAATACATTTTCATTTAACCAATAAAGCAGTTTTCTTTATAGTGTAATAATATTTGTTTACAACAAAAGATTAAGGAATACAGTAATTTGGGTTCGGGGCTTTGTCCTAACTTTCCGCTTTAAAAGTTGTTTTTTATTCATCTCATTTATTCAACACCCTATAATTAAGCTTTGCTTATCACGTGTTTGGAGCTTACCTGCTCATTGCCCATTATTTATAATAATAAAAAAGGCTAAGGGTCTTTTCTTCTTATTGTAGTACTTAGGATTTAACCATATACCATCCAATCAATTTTTTCTGCTTTCGCAACCAAAATATTTATCCTAAATAAGGAAATATTATTTCAC
>LJHD01000104.1 GCA_001983475.1 Candidatus Epulonipiscium fishelsonii
ACAAACTTGTAACCCATTACTTGATGCAACAATAATAGAATCTATTACCTATGTTTCTAGTGATATTCAAAAAAATTAAGTACAGACAAATTTGTCTGTATGGATAGAAAAATCCCTACTTGATAAGTTTAAAATAAATAACTATAATAATATTGTCATCTACAGACAATACCATAACAAAAGCTTAGAATAAAAAATAAACTTATTGGTTTTATAAGATATTACTTTTTATGGTCTACCCCAAACCCATTCAAGCAATATTAACAGAATTCTTATAGAGATAAAAAATTATGCCCAAAATACAGATGATGTTTTTTTTATAGTGCAAAGAAAATCTATTTAGAAAAATCCCTTTAGGAGGAAAAAATGTCTATTTTAAATAGAAAACTAGATCATATTAATTTAAATGTTCCTAACTTGGAAGAAGCAATCAAGTTTTATACAGAAGTATTAGGTTTTGAAATTGTAAACAGATTTAAAAGTGATATGGAATTTGTATTTATTACCGATGGAACTATCACTTACGAACTTGTGGAAAACCCATTACTTGATGCAACAACAATAGAACATATTGCCTATGTTTCTAGCGATATTCAAAAAGATTTCGATCATTTTAAGAAGCTTGGTCTTGTTACAACAAATTTATCCTACCTCTCTTTTATGTTTGAAAATGGTGTATACTATTTCTTCATAAAAGGTGCAGGCAATGAAAAAATTGAATTCTGCCAAAAGAAAGAGGTCTAATATGAACGCTATATTTACCAGAAGAAGTGTAAGACAATTCGCAGATAAAACCGTAGAGCAAGAAAAAATTGAAAAAATATTAAGAGCTGCTATGCAAGCACCCTCTGCAAATAATCAACAACCTTGGGATTTTATAGTTGTTGAGGGCAAAGAAAATCTAGATAAGCTTTCTAAGTATAATCCTTATGCAGGTTGCTTGAAAAATGCTTCTGCTGCAATTATTGTGCTTGGAAATACTGAACGAATAATGTTTCCACACTGGGAGCAAGACCTAGGTGCTGCAACTCAAAACATTCAACTAGAAGCTGTTGAACTAGGTTTAGGTTCTGTATGGCTGGGAACAGCACCAAATAAAGAAAGAATGGAATTTATTAGAAAACTTTATGGCCTTAACGAAAATATGTTGCCATACAGTGTTATTGCTTTGGGATATCCTAAAGATACAAATGCAAATCACTTTACTGATAGATACGATGCAAGTCGTATTAAGTATATCAAATAAAACAATTTTAAGGAGAATATTATGAATGTGATTGATGCAATTAAAGAAAGAAGAAGCGTAAGGAAATTTGAAAATAAAAAAGTAGACAGAAAAACTATAGAAGAAATTATTGAAATTTCTCGTTTTGCACCATCATGGGGCAATTACCAAGTAGCAAGATACACTATCATTGATGACGAAAATACAATAAAAAAATTAGCTACAGATGGTGTCAAGGGTTTCACCTACAATATTGCAACTTTAGAAAACGCTAAGGGAGTTTGTGTAATCAGTTTTACCAAAGGTAAAAGTGGTAAACTAGATAAAACCTTTAACGAAGCGTTTAATGAAAAAAACAATGGCGAAGATGGATACAACACAGATAGACAAAGCGAATGGGAAGTATTTGATGCTGGTATTGCTACTCAAACTTTCTGTCTTGCAGCACATGCTAAAGGTGTTGGTACTTGTATCATGGGTATAATTGCAGAAAAATCTATTGCCAAAATAATAGACCTTCCTCAAGATGAAACTATTGCTGCTCTTATAGTATATGGATATGAAGACGGTGCTCATGCTGCTGCTACTCCAAGAAAAGAAATTTCTGAAATCGTTCGTTTTATTTAATTTGTATCATTTAATATAAAATTTATAGGCGAGAAAAACTTCTCGTCTTTTTTGTGCCCAAATTTAATCACTAGCAATCCTTCCCCTTGCATAAAACCATTGAATATAAAGCTTGTTCATGTTAAAATAATTAAAATTAATTTATTATTTAGTTTTAATACTCACCAAGCCTACATTCTAAAGTAATTAAAAGACAGCTCTAATGTATTCAGTTAGTTATAATAATTAGTTTAATAGCATCCAGCTAAAGCTAGTGGCTTTATGACTTATTTGACAAAATTCTAAAAAATATTTTATCTTATAAATACATTAGGATGTCGAATAAAAAAAGTGTTGAAAGGAAGAACATTATGAAAAAACCACCTAAGTTACAAAAAGGAGATAAAGTTGCTACTATAAGTTTATCTTGGGGAGGAGCAGGAGATTTAATCGAACGGTATAATTTAGGAAAGCAACGCCTTATTGATTTTGGTCTAGAGGTAGTTGAAATGGAAAATACTTTAAAAGGAAGTAAATTTATATACGAACATCCACAAAAGCGTGCCGAAGACTTTATGAATGCTTTTAAAGACCCTTCTATAAAAGGTATATTTGCTTGTATTGGTGGAACAGATAGCATAAGACTTATACCTTATATTGATTTTGACGTAATAGCAAAAAATCCAAAAGTATTTATCGGCTACTCAGATACTACAGTTTCTCACTTTATGTGCTATAAAGCTGGGCTAACCAGCTTCTATGGACCAAGCGTATTGTCTGATTTTGCAGAAAATGTACAGATGTTTGATTACACAAAGCACTGGTTTGAAAAAGCTGTTTTCTGCAGTGAACCTATGGGAGAAATTACAGCTTCTCCAATATCGACCAGTGAATTTTTGCCTTGGGAAGTTCCTGAAAACGCTAAAATATCCAGAAAAACAACTGAAAATCAAGGATATGAATTGCTTCAAGGAAATGGAGTGGTACAGGGACATCTTCTTGGAGGATGTATTGAAGTGCTTGAAAACTTAAGAGGAACCGAACTTTGGCCTAAGCTTGAGAGCTGGAAGGGAGCCATCTTATTTATTGAGCCATCTGAAAGAAGAACTCATCCATTATATATTGAATGTTGGATAAGAGGCCTGGGAGCAATGGGTATACTTCAATCTATAAATGGAATTATCTTTGGTAAACCTTACGAAAATAAATATTATGATGAATATAAAAATGTTTTACTTAAAATAGTAAAAACTGAATTAAACCTTGACATACCTATACTTTACAACATGAACTTTGGTCATACTGCTCCTATAACAACCTTACCTTATGGAGTTAAAGCAGAAATTAATTGTGATAAAGTAAACTTTAGCATAGTTGAATCCGCAGTAATATAAGCAATTTATTTCATATAGAGTCAGGAGTATTCTTGCTATTTTTAGATAAAAAAAGAGGGCAAATATTTGCCCTCTTTTTCTTACTATCTTGAGTAAAACTCAACGATTAATTGTTCACTAATCTCAATAGGTAGTTCTTCACGTAATGGTTGACGTGTAAGAATTCCTTTAAATTGTTCTGGTTGAACTTCAAGATATGGAAGCGGTGTTACAATTGTAGCTAAATTTTCAGCTATCATTTTAATACTTTGTGATTTTTCTTTTAAAGTTATAACATCTTCTACCTGAACTGCATAAGAAGGTCTATCAACTTTATTTCCATTTACCAAAAAGTGTCCATGGTTTACCAACTGTCTTGCTTGTCTTAAAGAGTTTGCAAATCCCATTCTATATACCATGTTATCAAGACGTGTTTCTAGTGAAACAAGTAAAATTGGTCCTGGATTAGTACTTTTGCGAAATGCCTTATTTACGTATCTAACAAATTGCTTTTCCAAAACACCATAGTATGCTCTAAGTCGTTGTTTTTCTAACAACTGCAATCCATACTCAGATAGTTTTCTACTATCCCTGCTATTACTTGCTCCTTTTTCTTTTTCTGCTCTGGACATTGCTTTAGGATGCCCTACTACGTTTAATCCAAGGCTTCGGCACTTCTTAAAGCGTGGTCCCATCATTTTTGCCATACTGTTTTCCTTTCAAATTAAATATTTGTTGTTTATGGTTATATACATAACCTAACGTCTGATATTCCTATATTTAGAATCTGGGCTTCTTGAACAAAATAATTTGAAACTTTTTTTCTAATTACTTTCATCAAGACATTCACTACAAATAGTCAATCCCCATTTCAAGACGCTTATTAAAGTATAACCAATTACTAATTAGCATATACTTTGTAAATAATTTTGGCTTTTATCCAGGCCACTAGGGCGATAAAATTTCCTATACCATTTTAACAACTGATAGCATCAGAACATCATACAATCACGAAGATCTAAAAGTTTAAGAAATCATATTGAGTTAATATTTTCTTATTCTTATATATGTATCAAGCTTGCCTCTATAATATAGGATTTTTAATTCCAAAACTTTATTTAACAAGAATATATCAAAATATTGCTTTTGTCAAGGAATGTTCTAGCATTTTATAGGTTTTAAGCTTTAAATGATCTAGTTGACAAATTTAAGCCTTTAGATGAATATGGCGTTTTATGATTAGACTGTTCCATTGAAACCTTCGCTAGTGTGCTTTTTACATCTGAAAGTTTATTTTTATTAAAGGTAGTTTTTGTTTCAGCAGAATTGGCTTGTACATTGGTATCTATATCTTGGACGGTAAAATCAGCTTGTATATCTGTATCTGGAATTGTTTTGTCAAAATTGGTTTCAGTAAGGTCTTGAATAGTTTCTTCCAATGTTACGTCTTCAACTATATTTTCATCCTCTATTTCCTCATTTTCCTTATTTTCTTTATTTATACTATATTCTTCATCTTCTACAGGTAAATTTTGATATTTAACACCCTTCATAAATTTGTCAATTTCTTCTAAAATACCCATAGCTGTTATTATATCTATTCCAGTTTCAGCAGCTACTCCTGCTTTCACCAGCTCGCCATTAGTTATAGAATGCACTTCTTCTTTAGATTCAGCATTATCTAACTTTTCTTTTACCTTCTCAACTTCTTCATGCATTTTTTCATATTCCAACACTCTTTCATACATCTCAGGTGAATATCCCTTTATAAGTTCTTTTTCGGCCTCTGTTAAAGGTTCACCATTTTTAGCTTTATCATATATTGCAGCAATTTTATCTTGCTTTGATTGATTTTGAATACTTTCAATCTGAGTTTTCATCCAATGTTGTTCGTTTGTTAGATTTTTATCTTCTTTATTTTTATTAGAGCTAACTCCTTTTATATTTATTTTCCACATAGAATTTTGTTGCTTAAATAAATTTGATATAACCACAATCTCACCTCCTATACAACAAATGATTGTGTTGATGTATTTACAGAACTTGTGTATGGTGTAGTTGATGTAGCTTCTTCAGAAAAGCTTGATATCAAATCCTGTACTTTTGGAAGAATATCATCTTTTAAATCCTGTGGCTTATCTTCATCACTTTTTAAAGGCAAGGTAATATATTTTCCTTTTAAAAATTGATCAAGTTCATACAATATTGCCAAGTCTTGGGTAAACACTGCTTGTTGTAACGCTGGTTCCATTATCTTATTTGCCTCTTGTTTAGACTTAGCGTTTTTAAGTTTTTTCCTAAGTTCTTTAATTTCCTCTTCCTCTTTTTCTTTTTTTATATCTTCAGCTTTTTTGTCCATTTCATTAGACCATATCTCAAATAAACTTTTTTCTTTTTTTTCATTTTGATTGTGAAATGTAAATAATGCATTTAAATGGTTTTTTGATATAATTTGATTTAACATATACTTCCCCCTATAATAAGATAATAATTTTATCGGTTCAAAAATTGGAAAAATATAGGTGATGTTACATTTTTATTCTTTGAAATATAGAGCAGGTATTTTTGTACCTGCTCTATATTTTGCTAAGATACCACATCTAAAGTTGAAGTATGTGATGTACTAGTAGTTGATTCAGCATATGGAGTATAAGTTGTAGAACTTTTAACTCCTTTTCTAGCCTCATCATACATATCAATATATTCATCTCTAAATCTTATATTAGCATCCATTTCTGCCTGTGTAGGTACTATAGACCAATGTTCCCCACTGCCAGAATTTTCAAAGTATTCCAGCATTCTCTCACCATTCTCATCATAGAATGTTCCAACCATTGAGTCACTGAATACAGAAGAAATCCCTGTTGCCTTATTTAAACCTACTAATAAATCTTTTAAAACCATGGGTCTCATCAAAAAAGGAGATATCTTAAATGGTTTAAAAGTTGACATTACAGCCTCTCTATCTGGACTAAATTGACTTTCATATTCCTTACGCAGCTCTCCATACTCTTCAGACACATCGACACCCTTAGCATCTTTTTCAGCTATCTCTTGCATCTTGTAAAATATATCATCTGGCAATGTTGTTGTATTCTCTTTTTTTGGAGTTTCTTCTTTTGGAGTTTCTTCTGCTTTAGAAGTTGATGTTTTAGTATCAGTCTTTTTAGTCTCTGATATTTTAGAAGTTAATGTATTATGAGAAATTTTGCTATAAGTATTATTTAAAATATTCATGTAATTAATCTCCTTAATAGTTTAAAGTATATTCTATTTTCATTCTCACATCACTATAAATCAAACTTCCATCTGATGATGGAAATATAAATCTTTCATCAGAACTACTTTCAGATAAATATTAATTTCATTTCTATTTCCTCCAGTTTTCTGATAAAAATAACATTGCTGATGCACAATCTTTAAACAAATCAAGTCCACCACAATATAAAATATAAAATTTAAGCTTGTAATTACTTTTTTTCATGTTCATCAAATAGTTTTATTAATCTTTCTATTTTGGCTAAGTTTAAAATAAGAAGCTAATAACTCAACTAAACTAGTTCCTAATTATGTAGTCTATTATTGTAAATTTTTGAATAACAAGTGCTAGAGCTATACCATTTGAAATTAAATAACAATTATTTCTTTATCCTCACTTTTAGTGATAACAAATAATTATACCAAGTTACCCATAGTCGTTTATTATTCAACAAAATCATTATACATATTTTTAACGCTTATAAACGAAATTCGTAATAACTAATATAGTTTCAGGGAATAACTGATTAAAATTTTATCTGGATAACTAAATCTTATTTTGCATTCATATTTTCGCAGGCTCTTTCATTATTAAAATATTTCTTTTTTCAATTGTCATTTCTCTAATATTTTTCAAGCATCTCTGACTTATCGGAATTTGATGTCCATTAGACATAATTATTTGAGATTTCTTAATTTTTCTTACATGTTCAAAATTTATTATATAAGACCTATGTGGTTCAATAAACGTTTTAGGTAAAGTTTGTTTTATATTTATTAAACTCCC
>LJHD01000105.1 GCA_001983475.1 Candidatus Epulonipiscium fishelsonii
AATAAAAAGAAAGGTGTTCTCTTATTCATAGTAAATATTATAACCAGCGGATTAACATGATTATACCATTTTTTTATTTAAATTTAAAACGCTTGTTATTAAATTTAAATGTTTTGTAGCATATAATTAATAATCTTTGTGGCATTTTTTGCAGCCATTTCTGTAAAATCAGCAAAATTAATTTCTGCACTACCATCTGCTTTATCTGAGATAGCTCTTATTATTACAAATGGAACTGCATTTAAATAACAAGTATGTGCAATAGCAGCTCCTTCCATTTCAGCACAATATGCCGTGAAAGTTGAATATAAATCTTCTTTCATTTTTATACTAGAAATAAATTGATCACCACTAGCAATTCTTCCAATATACGTTTTATATTCTTCTCCCAAGGTTGCTGTCGCTTTTAAAGCTATATCCATCAATTTTCTATCTGCTTCAAAAAAAGAATTATCCATCCTTGGAATAACCCCTCTTGGGTCACCAAAAACAGTTGCATCCACATCATGTTGCACGGTATCACTTGAAACTACAATGTCCCCAATATTAAGATCTGGGTGCAATGCACCTGCTACACCAACATTTATAATACATTTTACATTAAAATTTTCTATTAAAACTTGTGTACATATAGCTGCATTTACTTTTCCAATACCACATTTAACAACGACTATTTCTTGTTCTTGTAAAGTTCCTCCTATAAATTCCATTTGTGCTTTCATAAGTTGGCTTTTAACTTTCATACTGCGTTTTAAAGCCACTATTTCTTCTTCCATTGCTCCAATAATTCCAATCATAAAGTCCTCCTAATTTTTAATTTATTCATGATAAAAAAGCTAGGCCAAATGGTCTAGCTTTTTTCCTTATCATTTTAACATGAATAACAAATTAAGTCACGTCTTAAGTTATTACAACTTTTTACTTTAATTTTGCAATTAATTTTTTTCTTGTATCTGATATTACTCCATCTAAATCAGTTTCCCAATTTTCCTTAATCTTGTTCATATCTGTGGCCAAAACTTCCATTATTATATCAATCCATTTTAAAATCTGGTCTTTATCCAAAGGAGGATTTACATAAAAAATTGTAATAGACCCTTCTACATAATTTATCTCAACATCAGTAATTCCCGCCAAAAGTTTAAACAATGGAATTAACTCTTTTTCCATCGGTTTAAATTCATCAGTAACTTCTTTTAACTTCGCAGAACCTATTTTTAACAT
>LJHD01000106.1 GCA_001983475.1 Candidatus Epulonipiscium fishelsonii
GTTGAACCAAATATTCCTGGAAAAGAATATGGTTGGCATGATGCAGCATATGTAAATACAGCTAAAATGATGGAAATGGTTGTAAATGGAGGAAGAATATTAGACGGTCCAGACAAAGATTTGCAAATAGGACCTGATACAGGAAGTCTTGAAACTTATAAAACTTTTGAAGAAGTACTAGCAAGTGTAAATGCTCAATTTGATTATTGGTTAGATCAAATGTGTAGTAGTTTAAATATTATTGATGAGGCACATAAGGTTTGTAAACCAGTACCTTATTTATCTGCATTATTTAGTGATTGCGTAAGAAAAGGAGTAGATTTATCTGCTGGTGGAGCAAAGTATAACGGAATAGGACCTCAAGCGAGTGGTATTGCAACTTGTGCGGATTCGCTGGCTACTATTAAACAACTAGTATTTGATGAGAAAAAATATACAGGTGCACAGTTGCTACAAGCAATTAAAGATAACTGGGAAGGTCATGAAAAGTTATATGCTTTAGTTAATAGCTCTAAAGTACATCACTATGGAAACGATGACGATTATGCTGATGAATTGTTCAAATTTATGTTTGAATGCTATTGTAAAAACCTTGGCAGTAGAAAAATTGCAAGAGGTGGATATTTTAGTCCTGGAGTATATACAGTAAATGCTAACGTAGGAATGGGTATGGTTACAAATGCATCGATAGATGGACGCAAAAAAGGTGAGGCAATATCTGATAATATGGGGCCCGTTCACACTGACGCTGGTTCTCATGATATTTGTGGACCTACTGCAATTGCAAATTCAGTAGCTAAAGTTAACCATAGTCTTGCAACAAATGGTACTTTATTAAATTTAAGATTTCCACAAGATGCAGTAACAGGTATTGAAGGTAGAGACAATTTAGTAAGTTATATTGATGAGTATTTATCAAAACAAGCAATGCACGTTCAATTTAACATAATGAGCTCAGCAACATTAATAGCTGCTCAAGAAAATCCCGAAGATTACAAGGATATGTTAGTTCGTGTTGCAGGATATAGTGCGTATTTTGTGGAACTTGGTAAGCCATTACAAAAAGACTTAATTCAAAGAACAGAATTACGCTTCTAATTAAAATAATTTACAAAAGGGGACTGATAGCATGGAATTTATTTTTAATATGGATTATGTATTTTTGGGATTATATCAAATATTTGCATTTTTTATTCAAGGGGTTACAGGATTTGGATCAACAGTACTCTCTGCCCCATTTCACACAACAGTTTTAGGGCCAACAGCAGGAACTGCATTTGCAACTTTATTGTGCCAACCAACCTTAATATACTTGGGTATAAAAGAAATAAAAAATGTGGCCTGGAAAGATTTTGGAAAGATAGTTGCTTTATGTGCCCCTGGCGTTATTATAGGAAATATTTTACTTAAGCAAGTAGATGCTAACTATGCAAAAGTAGCAATAGGTGGTATTGTAACCTTTATTGCAATAATGAACATTTATAGAACTATTATTGTTCCACTAGTTTTAAAAAGAGAGTTTAACGAAAATGCACCAGATACTCCATTAAAAAAAGCAATGCGTTACATTGCACTGGTAGTTGGAGGAATTGTACATGGAGCATTTACAATTGGAGGACCTTTAATTACTGTATATACATTGGAAGCTGTAAAAGATAAAGAGAAATTTCGTAATACAATGACTTGGGTATGGATTGTATTAAATTTATATAATAGCTTTAGTCATTACCGCTCTGGATATTTTTCAAATGAAATGTGGAGTGCATTTATAATTGGAGCACCACTAGCAATTTTAGGGTTATTACTAGGAATGAAATGTTTATCAAAAATTAATAAAATTACATTTTTACGTATAGTTTATGTAGTATTATTATTTGTTGGTGGAAATATGTTATACGGAAGTTTAATGGCAATTTTATAGAATAAAAATGCTACATAATTTATGATAACGGATTTAGAAAATCTGTTATTCATTATAAGGGGGCGAATATCATTCGTCCCCTTATTTCATGTTCAATTTTACAATCAATACTAATTTATCTTATTGTATAAAGAATATACAATATAATCAAACCCCTTGGAATATTCTGTAAAATATGATATATTTCAAGGGGCATATCATATTTTTGTAAAGGAGATTGTGTATTGAAAAAGAAAACTGTATTTGTATCTGCTGGGGTTACTACAACTATATTAATTGCTACATTATATTTTGTAGGAAATTACTTTGTAGAGTATGTATTGGGTAGAAAACCTGTTGATTTTGATGATCCTCTTTCGCCTACATACGATAAACCCACAGATGAACAAATAAACAGAGATATTGCTAAACTAAAAGTTAAAGAATTCTACGAGAATGTATCATATGAGGAAGTAAATATCACTTCATATGATGGAAAGGAAACTTTATATGCTAAAATCTTTCCTCAAAAAAATTCTAATCTATGGGTTATAGTGGTGCATGGATACACTACAAGCCACAAGAATATTGAAGATGTAATTGTTGAATATTATAACCGTGGATATAATGTCGTTGCTCCAGATTTACGATCACATGGAAACTCCACAGGGAAATATATAACTTTGGGAGAAAAAGACAAGGACGATATAGTGGCATGGGCAAACTATATTAATACACCTGAAAGTAAAATAGTTTTGCATGGATTTTCAATGGGAGCGGGCACAGTGTTATTAGCTAGTTCAGAAGAAGAACTTCCTGAGAGTGTATTTGCTATCATTGAAGATAGTGGATATACAACAGCTCTTCAAATGTTAAAAGAACAATTAAAATACAGATTTAACTTGCCATCGTTTCCTATAATAAATATTTCTAACGTAGTATCTATTATTAAGGCTGACTTGAATTTCTATAAAACAAAACCAATTGAAGCGATACTAGATTCTGACCTTCCAATATTATTTATACATGGTGATGAAGATATTTTTGTGTTGCCATATATGCATACAGAACTGTATAATGCATATAAAGGGCCAAAGGATTCACTTATAATTGAAGGTGCGGGACATACCGCTGGAAGATATATTGATCCACAACTGTATTATGATACAGTATTTGATTTTATAGCAATAGCATTAGAAGAAACAAAAGAATAAAAAATATGCTAAAACATAAGTTATAAAAATTCAATCAGAAGCTAGTAGTGTTAATTTGGAAAATAAATATAAAGATGGAAAGTAAGGCAAAAAAGGGAGTACATAGTGCTCCCTTTTAATTCATGATAACGTATTTAGGCTGAATACGACTTGTTAAATATTATGTAAAAATTTAAATTTTAACAAATGTAGGTTTTCGTTGAGTATAAGTTGTAATTTCACTAAATCCAGCTTGCTTAGCTAGGTTTAAGCCATAATTAATACCTAATCCAACATGTTCTTTAGAATGGCTATCACAACCTATTGTTAAAATTTTGCCTCCGCATTCTTTGTACAATATAGCAAGTTCCAAATCAGGCATAGTCCTTTTTAATACTTTTTGACATCCTGAACAATTTATTTCTATTCCTTTATCCCTCTTTATTAATTCTTTATATAAACATTCAATTTGTTCTTTAAATGGTGTCCAATCTGGGTATTTTCCTATTTGTGCAAAGGCATATCTAACTGGATATGTAATGTGTCCCATCGAATCAAAGTCTGATACTTTAGCCATTTCTATTAAAGCAGCTACATAGTCTGAATAAATTTCTTCTATAGATATTTTGTTATAGTCACATAACCCCATATCAAAATTATCGCTCAAATTATGTACTGAACCAATAATGAAATCAAATGGTTGGGTAGCAATTAACTTATTAGCTAGAGCATTATTAAAATGAGATTGCCCAAGTTCTACCCCATATTTGATTTGTATTTTGCCTTCATATTTTTTTCTTGCTTCTAAAATATCTTTATATAAAGCTTCGAAATCAGTATTGTCTTTTTTATTATGGTTTTGATATAAATCATAATGGTCTGTAATAGCAATTTCTTTCAATCCTTTTTTTATACCCTCTGCACAAAGTACATTAATTTCTTCACAACCATCTATTGAATATTTTGAATGCATATGATAATCAAACATAATTTCCCCCTCATGTTTTGTTAAAAGTACTTTATCTTGCTTGGTGGTTTATGGTCTCCAACCACATACCCCGTAAAAATTTATTCCTATAATCTTTAACAAAGAAATTTTTCATTTTAACTCAACAGCTTATTTTGCTATTAAGTTTTATGAAAAATTTCTTATTATTATTAGTTATAGCATTTTATTTAATATTATGCAATGTTTAATTTAAAATAAGGGAAAAAGCCTTTTGGTCTTTTCCCTTATCATGAATAAACTTAGTAGTAACCCTAAATTTAGAAAAAAATTTTTATATTGAAGGATATGGAACAATTTTAAAAAATCCTTGTGGATGGAAACAGTTTGGACATATCTCTGGAGCATCTGTACTTTTATGAACATGTCCACAATGTATACAACGATAATACACTTCGTTTTCCCTGTGGAATAAACTATTTTCCTCAAGTCTTTCTTCAAGCCTTTCAAATCTTTTTTTATGTGTTTGTTCAATTTCAGCAATCATGTAAAAATGTTCACTAATTTTATTAAAGCCTTCTTTTTCAGCCATTTTACCAAATGATGGATATAGATTACTATATTCGTCATGCTCAGCCATTTTAGCAAATCCTAAATTTTCTGTTGTATTTCCAAGTTCTACAGGATAATTTGCACTAACAGGAAATTCGCAAACACCTGTTTCTTTTAATAATAAATCATAATAAATTTTAGCATGTGCCATTTCTTCATCAGCAGTGTCATAAAATAAAGTTTCTATTTCTTTTAATTTTTCTCTGCCTGCTACTCTTCCAAAAAAAGTATAACGCATATGGGCTTGACATTCACCAACATACGCACGCATTAAATTTAAAGCTGTTTGTGTATCTTTAAAATCCATATTTTCACCCCTAAACATATTTTAAAGTATATTATTTGTAGTATTGCAATTCGCTATGCATGGGATATTTTGCTTGGATTTATATTGATAAATTTCGATTTAAATGTTAAAATATAATAAGAAATTTATTGTTAGAGGAGGGATTATTATAAAAAAAACAGATTTAACACAAGGAAATGTATTAAAAATTTTAACTGCATTAGCTGTACCGTTGATGGCTAGTTCGCTTTTACAATTTACATATAACTTGGTAGACATGATATGGATTGGTAGGCTTGGAGTTGACGCAGTTGCAAGTGTGGGAGCATCAAGCTTTTTTATAACTTTAGGAAATTCGTTAGATTCTATGATAGTTATTGGTGGTGGAATTAAAGTTTCACACGCACTAGGAAAAAATGACGATGATGATACAAAAAAATATATTAATACTAGTATTATTTTAACTGCTATATTAATAATTTTATATAGTGCCATTTTAGTAATGTTTGGTAAATCTTTTATTGGCTTTTTAGATCTACAAAATCAAAAAGTTGAATATAATGCTTGGTTATATTTGATGTATAATATTCCAGTATTAATTTTTAGTTTTTATAATACTCTTTTTGCCAGAGTTTTTAGTAGTTTTGGAAACAATTCTGTAGCTTTTAAAATAAATGCTATTGGAGTAATACTAAATATTATTTTAGACCCAATATTTATTTACACTTTTAATCTTGGCATTGTAGGAGCAGCATTGGCTACATTAATTGCAAACATTATAATTTTCATGTTGTTTATATACAAAGGAAAAAGTTTTATTACATTTCACAAGAATATTTCCACTGATTATGTACATATAAAAGAAATTGTTCGATTAGGGTTTCCTATGACGTTTCAGCGTGTTTTGTTTACAGGGGTAAACATTATATTGGCCAAAATAGTTGCTCAATTTGGTGCAGATGCAATTGCAGCACAAAAAATAGGGCTACAAATTGAATCTATAACTTATATGATTATTGGAGGCCTTCATGGAGCAATGGCAAGTTTTTCAGGCCAAAACTTTGGTGCTCAACAATATGATCGAATAAAAAAAGGTTATAACAATGCCTTAATAATTGGTATAGGCTATACTTTTACAACAAGTATTATATTTTTATCAATACCTGAAATAATTGTAAAATTGTTTATTACAGAACCAATTGCCGTTCAAATGGCTGTGGATTATTTAAGAACAATTGCTTATATCCAAATGTTTGGGGCAACAGAAATGATTAGTAATGGACTATTTACAGGTGTTGGTATTCCTAAAGTATCTGCTGTAATTAGTATAATTTTTACAGTTTTAAGAATTCCTATGGCAATGATATTTTCTCAATATTTAGGAATAAGTGGAGTATGGTTAAGCATAGGGGTATCCAGTGCATTAAAAGGAATGGTTGCATATTTATATTACTTTTTCAATATAAATAAAATATTTTTGTCAAAAAACCAAGCATAATGCATGAACATTTTTTAGTACAACACATATAATGGTACTATAAAA
>LJHD01000107.1 GCA_001983475.1 Candidatus Epulonipiscium fishelsonii
ACTTGCGTTGTAGTCTGATTGGCTTTAGGGGTTTCAAGCAATTCAAGTGGTATATTGCAACAGTTAAGCCGTTGTCTACGTACTAGTTTCCCAATACGCTTACTGGATTGAGTGGGCTTTCACGCCATTATCCTATAACAAAATAACTTCTGTTTTATTTCTTGCAGTTGGGTCATTACGCAAAATGTATTCTATATCTTGATTAATCTCTTTAAACATATTTTCTCCTTTATAAAATATTTAAAGACAAATATTTTTCAAAACCATCACAAGCAATTGTCACAATATTTTTATTAGGGTATTTGTCAGCTACTTTCAACGCTCCCATCAAATTTGCTCCAGTTGAAATTCCAGCTAAAATCCCTTCTTTTCTTCCTAGTAATCCGATACCTTCAAAGGCTTCTCCATTTTCTATAGTAATAACTTCATCAATGATATTTATATTTAAAATTTTAGGAATAAAACCTGCACCAATGCCTTGTATCATATGTGGACCTTTTTTTCCTTTTGACATCATAGGTGATGCAGCAGGCTCAATTGCAATTATTTTTATATTTGAGTTGAATTCTTTTAGTCGTTTTCCTACCCCCGAAATTGTTCCACCTGTACCAACACCTGTTACAAATATATCAATATTTTTTAAATCTTTTATTATTTCCTCTGCAGTTGTTTCGTAATGAGATAAAACATTGTATTTGTCCTCAAATTGTTTTATTGATATATAAGATGGATTTGATTTAATTAATTCATTTTCTTTATCTAGTGCTCCTTGCATTCCCAAAGCTTTATCTGTTAAAATTAATTTTGCTCCATATGCTTTCATAATGAGTTGTCTTTCTTTACTCATATTTTCAGGCATTATAATTACCACTTCGTATCCTTTCATTGTACCTATCATGGAAAGTGAAATTCCTGTATTGCCACTTGTTGATACTGTCAATGTTGTATTTTTATTTATAAGTCCTTGTTTTTCTAAGTTTTCTATCATATAATATACAGGTCTATCTTTGACACTGCCTGTTGGATTATTCTTTTCTATTTTTAAATAAATATCCTTGTTTATATTATTTAATCTAATTAATGGTGTATTACCTAATGTTTCTAATATCGAATTCATTTATATCCCTCCAATTATTTAATAACTACTATTAACTTAAGGATGTTCAGCCTTTTGACACAAAGTAATTAATACTTCAACTACAGAATGGAAAAGCTTTTGTTCTGAAACAGATAAGTTCTTTAATTTATTTTCAAGATAGTTTGAGTGTTCATTTTTAATTTGTTCTGTAAAAGAAAGTCCTTTTTCTGTTAAAACTAAATAGGACTTTCTTTTGTCATCTTCACCTGTAATTTTTTCTATAAAATTAGATACCAATAATTTGTTTACAATAGGAGTAAAACCCCCTTTCTCTAGTTGCATTTTTTTGCTTATTTGACTCATAGTTGAATTTGGATTAAACTTTATAAACATAAGAGTTTTGAAATGTGTTTCTTTTAAATCATGAGCCTGTAGTATTTTTTTAGTACGATGTATAGTAGGAAATATAAAATTAATAAAAGTTGGGGCCAATTCTAATAAATTTTTTAGCTGAAGATCTTCTAGCATTTTAACCACTCCCTTTTTTATAGTATATCAACAAATTAAAAAGTTTTCTAGTTTTAAAAATATTTCTATCTTGAAATAAGGAAATACTTACCTTTTCACGCTATTTATTTATCACAATTTATTAAAATCAAACAAAATAAAACGTTATAATTAAAACTAATTGACAAAATAAAAAAGAAATAATATAATATATAAAGGTTAAAAAAATAACTAAAAATAGGGGTGATATAAAAGTGAATAATAGTCCAACTCAACTTGGAGATGAAAAAATTTCTACATTGTTGATGAAGTTTTCTGTTCCAGCAATAATAGCTATGGTAGTAAATGCCGTTTATAATATTGTTGATAGAATATTTGTTAGTCAATTTATTGGAGAAAGTGCTCTTGCTGCACTTACAATAGTATTTCCGTTTATGATACTTGCGTTTGCAATAGCAAATTTAATAGGAAATGGTGGAGTATCATTAATATCAATATGTCTAGGGGAACAAAATATAGATAAAGCAAATCACATCTTTGGAAATATGCTTTCTGCTGTAATAGGATTTATATTAATAATAGTTTTTTGCTCTTTTATTGGAATAGATAGTCTTTTAGCAATACTTGGTGCAGATGGAGATATAATTATATACGCAAAAGATTATTTAGAAATTATTTTAATAGGATTTGTTCCACAAATGGTTTCATTTTGTCTAAGTGGAGTAGTTCGAACAGAAGGTAAACCAATATTAGCTATGCAAACTATGTTAGTTGGAGCAATTTCAAACATTATATTAGATGCTATATTTATAGTTGGATTTGGATGGGGTGTTAAAGGAGCAGCTTTGGCAACAATCTTTGGGCAGATTTTAGGTCTTATGGTTTTATTACCACATTTTATTAAAAAACAAAGTATTGTAAAATTATATCCAAAAAATTTAATTATAAATATTAAACTATTATGCAAAATAATTGGCATTGGAACATCTAGCTTTATGATGACTGCAGGAGCAAGCTTCGCAATGATAATACTAAATACATATTTAGCAACTTATGGAGGCAGTTCAGCATTAACAGCAATGGGAGCAATAAATAGTCTATTTACATTATTTTTCATGCCACTTATGGGAATTCAACAAGGAATGCAACCCATTATAGGATATAATCATGGAGCTAGAAAACATGAAAGAGTGCGTCAAACTTTACTACAGGGCCTTAAAATAACTACTGCTTTTTCAATAGTAATATTTTTATTATTAGAAACATTTCCTGAAGTATTTATGAGTATGTTTTTAGATAAAACTTCAGATACAATGGCAATAGGAGTACAAGGATTGAGATTATATATGTTATCAATACCCATACTTAGCATAAATATAGTAGCAATGGGGTATTTTCAAGCAATAGCATCTTCATTTAAAGCAATTATACTTGGAGCAAGTAGACAATTCATATTGTTAATACCTGCAGTCATGATACTTTCACAAATGTTTGGATTAACAGGTGTTTGGATAGCAACACCTATATCAGATGCAATAGCAGTAATATTATCTATATCAATGTTGCTTCCAGTACTAAATGTTAACAAGAATATAATAGTAGAAATTAAATAATATCTAAAAAAGTGGAGTCAATAACAAGACTCTACTTTTTTTATAATGTATAATTAGCTTCTTACTGTGAACAATAATAATATTCTATATTTTGGAGGTAATTAAATTGGAAATTATTAAAATCTTGAAAAAACGATATTCTACAAAAGAATTTGATCCAACAAAAAAATTAACTGAAGAACAAATTGAACAAATTGAAGATCTATTACAGCTTTCACCTTCTTCAACAAATATTCAACCATGGCATTTTATATTAGCAACTAGTGATGATGGAAAAAAAAGAATTGCTAAAGCTGCTCATGATTTTTTTTCTTTTAATGAAGCAAAAATTTTAGATGCAAGTGTAGTTGTGGTATTTGCTTCTAAAGTAGATTTAACAGAAGAGTATTTAGAGCATGTTACTGAAAAAGAAGATGCAGATGGAAGATTTGCAAAAAAAGAATTTAAAGAACAACAGCATATAGCAAGAGCTATTTTTGCAAATATGCATAAGTTTGATTATAAAGATTTTCAACATTGGACAGATAAACAAGTATATTTAAATCTAGGTAACTTTTTACTTGGAGTTGCTACTTTAGGACTGGATGCACTTCCAATGGAAGGAGTTGATCTAAAATTACTAGATGAGGAATTTGATTTACGCCAAAAAGGATTTACTTCATCAATAGTTGTTGCTGTGGGATACCATAAATCAACTGATTTTAACAGAGATTTGCCTAAATCAAGATTATTCAAAAAAGAAATTATTGAACAAGTATAAAATTAAAAAGTTAAAAATAGCAGTTAGCTAAAAATAAATTAAACTTATAACTCTAACATAATTTGTTATACAAATTTTAAATGAATATTTAATAAACTACTCCCTCCTAAACTCATAGAAGGGAGATTTTTACATACTCCCTATAATTTCTCTATTTAAGGAAGTTAGTTATCAAGTTTCTAAAAATAATTAATATTTATGCTATTTATCTTCAGCAAAATAATTAAAGTCATTGGTATTCCTGCTTAATTTAGGTTGTTAAACAATTTGCTTAGCTTGGAAAAAGTATCCCTGAGCTATCCCCATAGTTCTCTATTGCTAACTTTAACAAATTGTAGGCGACATTAATGTCTCTATCATGGTTTGTCTTACATTTTTGACATATCCATTCTCTAATATTTAAATCCTTCATCTTAACATTTTTGTACCCACAATTTGAACATATTTGACTACTTGCATAATTTATTGGAGCAATAATCAAATTTCTACCATACCATTTTGCTTTATATTCCAGTTGTCTTTTGAATTCATTCCAACTACATTCTAAAATATCTTTTGTGAAGGATTTATTTTTTATCATTCCATTTAATATTATACCTTCCTAATGTTATTACGGAGTATATCATATTAGATTAATATATGCAAGAAATTATAAGCAATTCATCTCACCTCCTATAAGAGGAGGGACTTGCTATTTTTAGATAAAAAAAGATTAATACACGAAATTTAATGTATTAATCTCTTTTAATTTTATAAAGTGTTAGCTTCTGCTGCAATCTCTGGAAGAGAATTTGTTAAAGCTTTAATTAACATAGTATCAGGTAGAGTAGGTCGTAAAATATTTATTGTAAATGCTAAGAAATCTAATATTGATTCTAAATCTTTATTAATGATACTTGCAGGCAACCATTTTCCGCGAATATTACAAGCTAATTTTTTGTTATCATTTATTATTATATCTTTTTCAATTAATTTTAAATTAATCTCTTGTAAAGGAACACTCCAAGGGTTTTCACCAACTTTATAATTATATAAAGATTTATTTGTAATGACAAATCCTTCTTCTGGTGTATTTGGATTGTTAGTTTCAAAATAAATTAAAATTCTATCATTTTCTATACCAGTTTCTGCATACGTTTCTTTTATAAGGTCTAATTTTTCAACAGTTGAAGATAAACTATTTCTGCAACAAAGGTTTTGTTTAAGTTTATTACTAAAAGTATTATTATAATAACTATCTATTTCTTCAAGTAATGGCTCAAGAATTTTTTCTTCAATTTCATCTTCAATTTTATTTATATTATCAATAGCCCATTGAAGTAAATCTTTGTCATATCCTTCTAAATTATTAATTTCATTTTTTATTTGTTTACATTCATCTATAGTATTAAAATCTCTATTTAATAAATTTTTAACTTGATTACTTTGAATACGATATATAGCATCATTTATTTTTTGATATGC
>LJHD01000108.1 GCA_001983475.1 Candidatus Epulonipiscium fishelsonii
TGTATCTTATCCATTGTCTTTGAAGTGCTGCTTATCTTTTGTTTATATATTATCCGTTATCTTTAGTTCGTATCTTAATCATCGTCTTTAGTTATCTTTAGTTCGTATCTTAATCATCGTCTTTAGTTATTTTAGTTTGTATCTTAGTCATCGTCTTTAGTTGTTTTTGGTTTGTATCTTAGTCATCGTCTTTAGTTGTTTTTGGTTTGTATCTTAGTCATCGTCTTTAGTTGTTTTTGGTTTGTATCTTATCCATTGTCTTTGAAGTGCTGCTTATCTTTTGTTTATATATTATCCGTTATCTTTAGTTCGTATCTTAGTCATCGTCTTTAGTTATATTTGGTTTGTATCTTAGTCATCGTCTTTAGTTGTTTTTGGTTTGTATCTTATCCATTGTCTTCTGTTTCTTACATATTAACCCAAAATCTCTGCTATCGAATCAAGTTCTTCTTGAGCGAATTCTGTGTTATGCACAGCTTCAACGCATTCCTCAATTTGACTAACACGACTTGCCCCAACCAAAACCGAAGTTATTATTGGTTGTCTTAAAATCCAAGCAAGTGCCATTTGGGAAAGTTTTTGGTCTCTAGCATTTGCAATGATACGAAGCTTCATCAATTTATTTAACAATACACTTGTAACATCTGATGTGTCTAAAAATGGACTATCCGGTCTTGAAGCCCTTGAATCTTCTGGTATACCATTTAAATACCTATTAGTTAATAACCCTCCTGCTAAAGGAGAAAATACTATTGCACCAATTTTTTCTTGCTCAAGAGTATCTAGCAACCCGTTTTCTACATTACGCTCCAACATAGAATATTTAGGTTGGTGTATTAAACACGGAGTTCCAAGGTCTCTTAAAATCTTAAATGCTCGTTTTGCCTCTAGTGGTCCATAATTTGATAATCCAATATATAGAGCTTTTCCCTGTCTTACAATAAGGTCCAACGTACGCATTGTTTCTTCCATTGGTGTTTCTGGGTCTGGCCTGTGATGATAAAAAATATCTACATAGTCTATCCCCATGCGTTTCAAACTTTGGTCCAAACTTGCCATTATATATTTTTTTGAACCTCCATCTCCATACGGTCCATCCCACATGAAATAACCAGCTTTTGTCGAAACAATTATTTCGTCTCTATATTGTTTTAAATCTTCATTTAAAATTCTTCCAAAATTTGCTTCGGCTGAACCCGCAGGTGGACCATAATTATTCGCTAAATCAAAATGTGTTATACCCAAGTCAAATGCCCGATGTATCATCTTTCGACAGTTGTCAATCTTATCAACGTCTCCAAAGTTGTGCCATAACCCCAGCGAAATCGCTGGTAACTTAAGTCCACTTCTTCCACATTTGTTATATATCATATTTTCATATCTTTTTGGGCGTGCTTTATACATATTTATGCCTCCAATATTAATATCACAGATCTAGTGGTTTCTAAATCCATGTATCATGTTTTTCATATGATATTTATATTATACCCTATACATAGCTTTAATTAACAAATTTGAGAAAAAATTATTTTTAAATTTTTCTCATATTCCTTCAATAACTTTTCTTCCCCTTGTGTAACTATGCCTATAGACACCCCAGAATTTATGCCTCTTGCAGTTCTTCCCGCTCTATGGATATAGTCATTACTATTTTTTGGTAAATCCAAGTTGAATATATGTGAAATATCCGGAACATCCAGTCCACGTGCAGATATATCAGACGAAACCAAAATATTTGATTTGCCACTTCTAAACTGCATCATAGCGTTGCTTCGTTTTTGCTTATCTTGCGCAGAAGTCAACCCTATAGCTTTAAAATTATGGTGTTGCAATTTGGATACAATTGTTTCCACTTCATGGTTATTATTAATAAAAATCAAGCTTTTTTTAGGCACCTCTTTATTTAAAAATGCACGCAACTCATCAAATTTCTTACGCTGCTCTGTTAAAATAAATTTATGCTCGATATTTTTGTTAACAGTTTCCTCTGTACTTATAAACACTGGTTCTGTTAAAATTAACTTAATGTCATCTTTTAACTGTGAACCAATTGTTGCACTACAGCAAACAATTTGAACATCTCTTTGTAAAGATTGTTTTATCTTTAAAATATCTTCTCGTTGGTTTTTAGTTAACAAAGTATCTGCTTCGTCTATAATTAAAGTTTTTATTGTATGTGCTGACAATTTTTTCTTTAAAATTAATTCCAAAGCTCGACCAGTGGTTGCTACAACTATATGTGGTTTGTTTTTTTTCAGAGTCTCAATTTGTTTATTGATATTCACTCCCCCAATTAAAGTTGTACAATTTAAATTATTGTCACTATTTTTATTTAATAAACGTATTTGATCTATAATTTGTACAGCTAATTCATGAGTAGGGGCCAGAATCAAGGTTTGGACTTGCTTTGACGAGGTATCAGTTTTTTTAAAAATAGGTAAAAGATAGGCAAGAGTTTTTCCACTTCCAGTAGGAGATTGAATTATTATATTTTTATTGGCTAAAATACTTCTATAGGATAATTCTTGTATTGGTAATAATGAATTGATATTTTGTAACTTTAATGCGTTAATAAATTTTTCCATTGTATGCTCCTTGAATTGAATATTACTTCTTATTATAATAAAATAAATGGAATTTGGAAAGGATTTTTTATGATTGATATTTTATTTTTAGGCATAGATGCCTGGTTACTATATATAGCTTATAAGTACGAAAACACTCTATTGCTAGGCTTAGTCCTGATTAGTCTTTTGATTGATTTTTTTGGAGCTATAGAAATTTTGTCAATGATACGAATATAAAGGAGCAATCATGCTCCTTTATTAATGAATTTAGAAACAACGTGACTAAATCTATAAAAAAAACAAATAGCTTTCTTTGTTTATAGATATACTTGAAAAAATATCAAATATACAAATTTCTGTACTATATATGTATTACCTTTTCAAAATAATCACCGCTGCTCTTTAAATAAAGATCCAATATCGATTATATTTTGTTCCATCATCTATTGTAATTTCTTTCTCAAATATTCCATAATTAGCTTGTATAAGTCTATTGCTACCTATATTGCTAGGCTTAGCAGTGACCAGCACTTTTCTTATTCCCCAAGTCATACACTCACACAAAAGTAAATTTAACATTTTTGCACCATATCCCTTTTTTCTCTCTTTTGGGTGTATACAGCAAGCTATATTTCCACCCCACCGATTTATAACTGGATGGCTAAAACTATGTTTAAAATCACACATACCCACAATTTTATTGTTATGAACAGCCATATAAGTGCTAGTGCGAACGCAATATTCAGGGGGATTATTCTCCAGCAAAGATGTATATTCTACCCATTTCTTTATGTCAGAATATTTAGAAAGCTGACTTGAACCATGTAATTCCTTCCAATTCTGCACGAATCCATGTTTAAATGCTTGAATTTCGTCGATATAATTTATATTAGGTTTTATTAACTTCATTTTTTTCACCTCAACTTTAATTATATCATAATTTTAAGTACAATTAAAATAAAAAAATGAAGAAAATCATAAAATTTTAATATATTCATGAATAGGAGGAAAAAATAGTGAAAACAATAGGATCACGTATCAAGTCATTATCTCTCATTATAATTATATCGTTAATGCTAGTTATGGCATTGTCTCAAATATATTATGTGGGAGTTGTAATTGAAAACAGCGCTCTAAAAATTGTTACTATGCAATCAAATGTTGCCAAAAATATTGTGACTAACTGGATACAAGTAAAAGATAGGTATTTACAAACTATGGCTTATGAAATTCAAACTCAAGAATTGTACAAGGATTTAGACAAAATGGAAGCTTACCTTAAAAATCAAGTACATAATCCAATTTATAGTGTTGAAAATGTAAATATATTAGCTTTTACTACTTACGATAACAAGCTAGTCAACTCAATTGGTTGGAACCCATTTGGGTTTGATCCCATTGAAAGAATCTGGTTCAAGGAAGCAACTACCACACATTCCTATGTATCTAAACCATACACAGATGTAGTAACAGGCGAAAGAACTTTGACGTTTTCTTACAAAATAACAGATGATAATGGTGATGCAGCTGGGGTTTTATGCATAGACGTACCTGCTTCTTTTATTTTTAACGAAATAAAAGAATTAACTAATGAAGATGATGGCAGCTATGTATTTATTATAAATGAAGCTAAAGAAATTTTAGTCCACTATAATGATATTTATTTAGAAAAAGATTCTTATCTAACATTAGAAGATGTAAATGCAAATTATGACAAAATATTAAACTCGAAAGAGCTGGAAGTTGGCAAGGGAATAACTGGTACAAATAAACAGGTTTATTCTACACATGTAAAAATACCAAATACAGACTGGACAATTATATCAAACTATCCTACAAAGTTTGTAGTTGATGCCTTATATTCAGAATCTATGAAAGCATTCAGTATAGGACTTACTACGGTATTTATAAGTATGTATTTTATCAGAAAATTGATTAAACAATACATTAAACCACTAGAAGGCATTGTAACTGTATTGGAAAATGTAAAAGAAGGAAAATTAGATTTAGATACTTCTCAAATTCCAAAAAATAGTTACGAACTCGCAGCTTTAGTAAACAGCACAGAAACCATATCCTATGTTTTAAAAAATTATATTGGCGAAATTTCTAGGCTATTAGAAGCTTTTGCTAAAGGAGATTTTACAGTTCATGCAAATCATGAATATATTGGAGATTTTAAAGACATTAAATATTCAATGGATAATATTTCTTTGTCATTAAATCATCTTTTAAAAGAAGTTACAGATGCATCAAGTGAAGTAGAAAACGGAGCAGTACACCTAGCAAATTCTGCTGAAAATTTAGCAACTGTTTCTCAAGTGCAATACAACCTAATAGATGAGTTTAAAGGAAATACAGAAGATATATTTATCAGTGTATCAAAAAGTATAAATGAAATAAATATTACTTCAAATTTAGTTGAACAAGTAAATCAACAAGCAAGCAGCGGAAAAGATGTAATGGATCAAATGATACTAGCAATTCATGATATACACAGAACAACTAAAGAAGTTTCTAATGTTATTCAAGGAATAGAAACAATTTCTCAAGAAATTACTATTTTAGCCTTAAATGCATCTATCGAAGCTGCTCGCGCTGGTGAAGCTGGAAAAGGATTTAATGTTGTTGCCAGTAATGTTAGAGAATTAGCAACTAATAGCTCAAAAATAGTAGCTCAAATTCATGATCTGTTAAAAGAAAACTTGAAAAGTGTAGAAAAAGGAACAGATATGGTTAATTTAACATCTCAAGCTTTAGAAGAAATTATCAAATCTGTTGAAAAAACTAATAAAACAGCTAAAAACTTAGCTAAAAATACATCAAATCAAAAAAATCTTATTGATAAATTGTCAAAAGGTGCTCAAGAGCTATCTGATGGTATAAAAGGAAATACTGAAGTGTCTAAAAATAATTTATCTGTAAGTGAAGAATTAGCAGTTCATTCTGAAGGATTAAAGTCACAATTACAAAAATTTATAATAAAATAAATATTTAACCTCCCAGACCTTTAGGTATAGGGAGGCATTTCTTTAATCATATCCAAAAACCGCCTCTACTTGGCTCCAACTCTAAATCCCGTTATTGTTGTCATTAATAAATATTTCATCAACATGCTGACTCCACAAGTATTCCCATTTAAATCCTATTTTGCTGAAACTCCCATCCATAAAGAAGTGGACTTTACGCCCATCGATGTAAATTGTTAAATACTTCATTTAGTACCCATAATAAAGATTAATCAACTCTCCGCTTTATTTACTTTTTTACTCATCATAAGAAATTAAAGGTAATAGTACTTTAAATAGAGTTGAATGAGTGCACCCTGAAATTTGCATATGGAAAACAGTATTCTCCTGCACTATTATAAGTACGAATTATAGTAAACGTTCTTATAATAGTAGCAACTAAATTTAATTTTGGTGCAAAAGCGACACTCCTGCTGGGAATTTCCCCCACTAGGGAATTTTTCACAAACATATTTATGGACACATACAAATACTCGGCTTCATGATAGCGGATTTAGGAATAACATGACGAAATCCGTTATATTTCATAGATAGCATTTGAATTTAAATGCAGTGCAATGAATATTTATGCAACTAAAACTGTAAAATTTTTATTTTTTTTATCTTCAGTTAATCTAAATAAATTTATTAACGTATAATTTATCCAAAAAAATGTTATTTATTCATAAATTATTAGCTATAATTTGTGAATCACAGATTCATGAACAACGTGGCGAAATTTGTTATTCCTGAATCCTGAAAAAAACAAAGGGATTTTTTTCTTATTTTTTATAAATGATGCTGCTAAAAGAAAATATATAAGAATGCGGATCAAAATTGGCTTTCTTAATTAAAATACTGGATGCAGATTAGACTTGACTCCCTGAATTAAAACACTGAATGCAGCTCACAATTGACTAGCTTAATTAAAACACTGATGTGTATCTGAATTGACTTTCTTAATTAAAATGCTTAATGCGTATCTGAATTGACTTTCTTAATTAAAATGCTTAATGCGTATCTGAATTGACTTTCTTAATTAAAATGCTTAATGCGTATCTGAATTGACTTTCTTAATTAAAATGCTTAATGCGTATCTGAATTGACTTTCTTAATTAAAATGCTTAAT
>LJHD01000109.1 GCA_001983475.1 Candidatus Epulonipiscium fishelsonii
TTCCCTAAAACAAATTATATAAACATTATTTGTAAAAATATCAAATATATAATATATATATTTGATATATATATTATACAGATTTCTGTAGTATATTTTACCAGACATATTTATATATTATAATAATTCTATGATTAACCATGTTTATAAGTTTATTCTGATATAGTGCTATACTTAGAAACAACAACTAAAAAATATTTAGAACCATTTATATCAAATTTAGTTGCTACTATTTCAAAGTACTTTTATTATAAATAATTTTAATGCAATTAACTATCACAACACAAAAGAATACCATTTAACAACATGTTTAAAATATATTTTTATGGTTATACTTTTGTAAATAAGTTAATAAAAAAATATTTAGAAAGAGTGATATTATGAATATAGGTACAATAGGTAAATTTTGGCTTTATTTTTTAGAAACGCCCTTAAGAAGACAGACTAATAAAAGAAAAGATATGTTCAATAAAATTAAAATGGAAAATGATAAAGAAATTATAAAAGAACTTGATATTGATTATATTGGAGATGGTGCCAAAAATCATACTCTAGATATTTATTCTATTATTAATCAAGATGAAAATACTCCTGTTATTATCAATATTCATGGCGGAGGATTAATTTACGGTGATAAGGAATTAAATTTCAACTTTAGTTGTGAACTTGTAAAATTAGGATTTAAAGTAGTAAATGTAAACTATACCCTAATACCAGACGGAACATTTTATACTCAGATAAAAGATATTCTTGCTGCATTTACATTTATATCAAGCAATGCATTAAAATATAAACTAAATATAGAAAATATTTATGTTATAGGCGAATCAGCAGGCGGGTTGTTAGCTTTAATGGCAACTGGTATAAATAATAGCTCTAAACTACAAGATATATTTGAATCTACAACTAATAATTTAAACATTCAGGGTATCGGATTATTATCTATTATGTTAAATACACAACTAAAAGACATGGTTCAAGTAATAAATCCATATTTATTCACAAAACAAGACCGTGAACATAAATCATTCCCATATCTAAGAAACCCTTTGGCTATATTACAAGAAACTAAACTTCCAAAAACTTATCTTATGACAAGCGAAGAAGATTTTCTAAATAAAGAAACATTAGCTTTAAGACAAGAATTAGATAAACATCAAATACCTAATAAGATGATTTATTTTAAAAAAGGTACTAACTATTCATTACGTCATTGCTTTCCTATTCATTACCCCATCTATAAAGAAAGTGTGACTATATATAATCAAATAAAAAATTATTTTCTTTTTAATAATGTGAGTTAATAATTGTATTAAATTCACATGTTTAATTTTAAAGCGGGGAATTATGGCCACAGGCCCCAATCATAACTTTTTCCCAAACCCATCATTAATATTTTGTTTTAAGCAAATATTATTATAATAAAGAAATCAAGCTTTATTAATTAAATGTGCTAAATGAAAATGGATTATTCAACCACATATTGTAACTGAAATAGTCTATTTCTTCTTATTCAAAATAAGAAAAAAATAGTATACTATTTTTGTAAATACACAATATAATATGTATGGAAACATACTCTTTTTCCATATAATTTTAATATAATTATTTTACAATGATTCTGAATTGGAGAGATGTTATGAAAAAAATACTTATTGTAGTGGATATGCAAAATGATTTTATTAATGGTGTTTTAGGCTCTCAAGAGGCACAAAATACTGTCCCAAAAGTAGTTGCTAAAATTGAATCTTATGTTAAGCATGATTATCCAGTTTATTTTACAAAGGATGTTCATGAAAAAGATTATCTGCAAACAAAAGAAGGGAAGAATTTGCCTATAGAACACTGCATTAAAGGAACTTTTGGGTGTAAATTTAACGAAGAAATATTAAAATGGGTGCAATATATTCAGCAAAATACACTTCAAGCTATTATATTTGAAAAAAATAGTTTTGGTAGCGTACAATTACCAAAATATATAAAAAATACATTACAGGAAAACGAAGAAGTAGAAATTGAAGTTGTTGGACTTAATACAGATATATGTGTTATAACAAATGTATTAGTATTAAAAGCATTTTTACCCGAATCTGACATTGTGGTAGATTCAAATTGTTGTGCTGGAAGTAGTATTGAAGCACATAATAATGCATTGGAAGCAATGAAATTATGTCAAATAAAAATAGTATAGAGGAAGAACACCTCTATACTATTTCTCGTTCTTTTTTTTCAATTTTCTCATGTACCTTTTAGCCAAAGTTGCTTCTTTATTCTCTATAATTTTTCTGTGATATCCATAGCAAATTAAATCCATACCTACTGAAAATCTATATAAGTTATACAAATCTTATCTAACTCACATATTTTGTTATGAAATTCTTTCGCTTGAACCTCCCACCACTAAATGATTGGACTTTACGCCCATTGATGTAAAGGTTCTTAAAATAGTAGCAACTAAATTTAATTGTAGTACAAAAGAGAAGCTCCTGCGGGAGTTTTCCCCACTAGGGAATTTTTCACAAACATATTTAGGTATACCCACAAATACTCGGATTCATTATAGCAGATTTAGGAATAATGTGACGAAAGCTGTTATGTTTCATAGATATCACTTAAATTTAACTATAATATGATGAATATTTATGCAACTAAAGCTGGAAAATCTTATCTTCAGTTAATTTAAATAAAATTATTAACATATAATTTGTCTAAATAAATAGGATTTTTTTCTTATTTTTTAGCTATAATTAATTAGTTCAGAATTTATGAAAAAAATGACTAAATCTGTTATTCCTAAATCAGTAAAAATACCACCTGGATTTTTTTCTTATTTTTTAATAAATCTATAAATAATACTGCTAAAAGAAGATATATAAAAAAGCTGAATGTGGATTGGAATTGTATTACCTAAATTAAAATGCTGAATGTGGATTGGAATTGTACTTCCTGAGTGAAAAAGCTGAATGTGGATTGGAATTGTATTACCTAAATTAAAAAGCTGAGTGTGGATTGGAATTGTATTACCTGAATTAGAAAGCTGAATGTGGATTGGAATTGTACTCCTTAAATTAAAATGCTGAGTATTCTTGGAATTGTATTACCTGAATTAAAAAGCTGAATGTGGATTGGAATTGTACTCCTTAAATTAATGCTGCATATGGATTAGAATTGACTCCCTGAATTAAAATTCTATTATTACCTTGCATAATTTATTTCAAAATATTTTTGCACACTAGAAATAGGCCTAAAGTACCTTGCCTATTAGTTTTACTTTATTATTTTTCTAACCTTTACATAACCTGTTTATAATCTCAAAGTACGATTATTATAATGTAAAGCTACGTTTAGGATAAATTTATGTTTATTATCCAAAGTTTATTTTGGAGAGATTATAAACAGTATTATATACTAAGGTCCCTGGCCCTGGGTTTCCTTTGTAGCTGAAGCATATTTTGCCTCACTTTTATTTTTTTAAATCACTTATTATTACTTTTATTTCTTACATCATTATTTCTTACATTTTCAATACATTTTTTTGGTTATTAAGGATTGCTACTTATTCTTTCACGTCTGCTCTACTACTTATTTTTTCGCTCAATTGCTACTTATTTGTTCGTGATTACTCTGCTAATTGTTTTTTTCGCCTAACTTAATAATTAAAGTATATATATATATCTAATAAAATACAACTGGCAAAATAACTTAATATATTTCTTCCCACTAGCACATATTGACCAATATAATTGAAATTACCACAAAATGTATATTTATACATATTTGTGCAATTTGTACATACCATTTTAACAATTCCAAAGTTTGCCCGCAATAATATATTGCTACTTAGAGTACTACCCTTTATAATACAGTTAATAATTCATTTTCACTTATATTCTAAAGACAGAGGATTCTAATTTTGTCTTCACATTATTCCTAAATCATGAATTTGAGAACAACGTAACTGTTATTTTAACAAAAAGCTTATACTGTAGTTGTTAATTATTAATTTATCTTACTTTTTTATTTTGTTAAAAAAATAAAATTTATCTTGTAATAAAGAAATGGATTGGCCCATGTTTGCATAAGATATATTATAGGATGTATAGAAATCTCGTTCTCTTTCATTCTAAATTATTCCAAAATAAAAAAATTGCTGATATACTATATTGAGCGTATTAAAAAGGAGAACTTATGAGCCGATTATTAAAAAAAAGTTTATTTATTGTATTTGTTTTGTCTTCCACATCAACCACTATATATTCCCTAGATAATTTTAATATAGACAAATTTCTAGATAATGCAAAATATTCCATAGATAATTTCGATGTAGACAAATTGCTAGATAATGGAAGTCAATTTATCAATTCCATCTCTACATCAATTAAATCATTGGTATTTAATGAAGAAAGTGTAGTAGAATCAGATATTTCTGAGTTAACTGAAACTGTTGATGATAAAATCACAATAAAATCTTTAGATTTAGACAAACCACTCAGTAAGACAGAAAATACTACTACCACATCTTTAAATACGGATAAAATAGAATCAAATATTTCTGAATTAATAAAAACTTCTATTGACAATGGTGTAGATATTTCTGAATTGATGCAAGATGAAGCTCTTAGTGAAGAAAACATTTATCCGGCAACATCTACTACTGAAGCAGCATTAAATGTTGATTTCTCAGAAAAGTACTGCATAGGTAATGTTATTAACAGCGGAAATGGTGATGGTTATTTTGAACAAAATATAATTGATAACAAAGACCCTCATTATGGATGGAAATTAGGAAATTTTTACATTAGTGATTTTACTGATGAAATTAAGGATGCAGCAGGAAATCCTATCTTTTTAAAAACTATCGGTAATTCAGTTACCCTTAATTTCCAGTTAGAGCAAAATATTAATAAATTAAACAATTTAGATAATTTAACTATACAAGAAGATAAAAATGGCTATCATACTAATTTTGGTGTGACTGAGTCAAATTTAGGACGTGGCACATTAATGATTAAATATACTGATTATCAAAATAAAACCAACGACCCAATAATATATACTAATTTTTTACCTGCTATTAACACTAATGCTGACACCCAAATTGAACTACAAGAAGAAGGAGACTACGAAGTATCTTTTAATTATCGAATTAAAAACGACCCAAGAATTATATTTGGAGTTTCAATATTACCTACATATCATGACTATAGTATAAACTTTAAATTCTCTATCCGAAACGGAAATTGTATGGTGTTCCCTTATGATTTAGTTACAAAAAATGAATTAGCAAACAAGTCTTTCACAGAAAATGGCTTTTACCTTGATTTAGCAAACTCACACTATTTAAACGTTTCCGTAAAAAAAGAAATTGTCACAAGAGTAAATGGATCAATTGTTGAAGATGTACGGTTTGATCGCCCAGTCAAAGTCAATGAAGAATTTGTTGATGAAGGAATATATACTGTTACAATTGAAAACCCGTATACAAATCAAAAAAACATCAAGCAAATTTATATAGAACCAGATAATTTGCTAAAAGCACATGCTAGTCAATTAGAATAACCTTCTGTATTACTCCCAGCAAAAATATAGTTACTATATAAAAGGATAGTGCTCTATTATATGTAGCGGAAAAGGTTCATTCCTATAAATGTATAACTTAATAAAAGTACATTTCAAACAGTAATATAACCAAAGGAGAGATGTTTAAGTGAATAAATTAAGTAGAAAAAAGAAAATAAAGAGAAGGAAATTAGCCTCCACCGTCTTAATAGTATCTATCTTTGCAGTTTCTTGTGGCAAGCAAGAAAAGCTTAGTACCCCCACGGATTCAGCTGAAGCAGTTAATCAAATTAAAATCTCTGAAACCAACACGGTATCTTCTTTAAATAACAACACTTTATTATCTAAAAATGTAGTACCAGAATTCACATCCTTAAATGATGCAAATCTACACCAGCATGTGGAAAATGCAATTTATTCAAAACTACAAACAGACTTCGGCTCTGATATACAAGTTGATATTCAAACTAGATATATCTCAAATGAATACATTGAAGAATTGACATATAATTCAAACGAAAATGTATACTTTGGTTTTACTGCCACAGAGCTAAACAATCGGTTTAATGGAGCACCATTTGTATTTACACTTAACGAAAATAACCAAACTGTAGTGAAGGCCTTTGAGGGCTCCCATAATATTTATAATAAAATTATTAAAGATGTAGCAATTGGAACAGGCGTTATTTTAATAGGTGTCACTGTTACAGCACTAACAGGAGGTGTTGCTGCAGGTTCAATGAGTTTTGTAATTGCTACTTCAGCAAAAACTGCTACAACTTTAGCTTTAGCTGAAGGCGCTCTTTCTGGAGCAATTTCAGGAATAATAAAAGGTACTCAAACAAATGACTTTAGTGAAATTATGGAAGCTAGTGCACTTGGAGCTAGTGAAGGATTTAAATGGGGAGCTGTTGGTGGACCTCTTCTAGCAGGTAAAGTATTAAATAAATTAGAAAATGCTACCGAGTTAAAAGCTGTTGTTCCACTATTAGCACCTTAAAAAATAATAATTTGAGAAAGGGAAATTATCAAATAATTTTCCTTTCTTTTTTTATATAAAAATACATTAAATTGAATTGTTAGCAGCAGTTATTAATAAATGTAAAATAGATAAAAATATTTTAGAAAATACGTTTTAAACCTCTTGTTTTAGGCTATATTTAGATATAGCTTAAAGTATGATGAATATAGTTATATAAGCCAAAAGATATAGATGAATGCTGGGAAGTGAACTATAGAAAATCCGGCTGAGATGTAGTATTCAATATAATTAAAGGAGCAAAAAATGACTAATAAATTAATTATAACAGGTGCAAGAGAACACAACTTAAAAAATATAGATCTAGAGTTAAATCGAAATGAATTAATAATTTTTACAGGACTTAGTGGTTCTGGAAAATCATCCTTAGCCTTTGACACTATTTATGCAGAAGGACAAAGACGATATGTTGAATCACTTTCATCATACGCAAGACAATTTTTAGGACAAATGGAAAAACCTGATGTTGATAACATAGTTGGGCTTTCTCCTGCAATTTCAATTGAACAAAAAACAACCAGTAAAAACCCACGTTCAACGGTTGGAACAGTAACCGAAATCTATGATTACTTAAGATTATTATTTGCTAGAATAGGAATTCCACATTGTCCAAAGTGTGGAAAAGAAATAAAAAAACAGACTATTGACCAAATTGTTGATCAATTGATGACTTTAAAAGAGAGAACAAAAATTCAACTATTAGCCCCTGTGGTAAGAGGAAGAAAAGGAGCCCATGAGAAAATCTTAAAAAGTATTCTTGAACAAGGTTATATTAGAACGAAGATTGACGGGCAAACGTATGAATTGTCAGAAGAAATTTCATTGGACAAAAAGAAAAAGCATACCATCGAAGTTATTGTAGACAGATTAATTATAAAAAAAGGAATAGAAAAGCGTTTAACTGATTCAATTGAAACAGTTATGAAACTTTCTGGAGGAATACTTAGCGTAGACATAGACAGTGAAAATACTAAGGAAACATTACAATTTAGTGAAAACTTTTCCTGCCCAGACTGTAATATTAGTATAGAAGAAATCGAACCAAGATTATTTTCTTTTAACAATCCATATGGGGCATGTTCAACTTGTATGGGCCTTGGTCAAAATTTAGAGATAGACAAAGAATTAGTTGTACCTAATACAAGATTAACATTACGCCAAGGTGCAATTGCAGTTATGGGTTGGGGTAGTATTGCAAATCAAGGAAGTTATGTCAATGCCCTTATGGAACAATTAATGCTGAAATTTAATTTCGATTTAGACACCCCGTTTGAAGACTTGGATAAAGATATACAAAACATGTTACTTTATGGAACAAACGAGCATATTCAGTTTGTATATCAAGGTGAATATTCTACCAAAAAATATGATTATGCTTTTGAGGGAATTTTAGAAAATGTAAAAAGACGTTATAATGAAACAAGTTCAGAAGCAATGAAAGCAGAATATGAAGCGTTTTTTACCTCTGTTCCATGTAGTGCTTGTGGTGGCGCTAGATTAAAACCCGAAGCACTAGCAGTTACAGTTGCAAATAAAAATATTACTGATATAACAAATCAATCTATTGGTGATTTAAAAACATTTTTCCAAACTGTGAAGCTAGATAATAGACAAAAAATTATTGGAGATCAAGTATTAAAAGAAATTAATGCTAGACTTGGTTTTTTAGTTGATGTTGGATTAGATTATCTTTCACTTTCACGCTCATCAGGTACACTTTCAGGGGGTGAAACCCAACGTATAAGACTTGCAACTCAAATTGGTTCAGGGCTTGTAGGCGTTTTATACATCTTAGACGAACCAAGCATTGGTCTACACCAAAGAGACAATGAACGTCTTATTGCAACTTTAATTCGTCTTAGAGATTTAGGAAATACATTAATAGTTGTAGAGCATGATGAAGACACAATGTATGCTGCAGATTGGATAGTTGACATTGGACCATATGCTGGTGAGCATGGCGGAAAAATTATAGCTAGTGGAACTTTGCAAGATATATTGGATTGTAAAAACTCTGAAACAGGAGCATATTTAAGTGGCCGAAAAAAAATTGCAGTTCCAAGACAAAGAAGAAAAGGCAACGGCTATAAGCTTATTATTAATGGAGCAAAAGAAAACAATCTTAAAAATATAAATGTAAATATGCCTCTAGGAACTTTTATTTGTATAACAGGAGTTTCAGGTTCAGGTAAAAGTACTTTAATCAACGAAATTTTATTAAAAAGATTGGCCCGTGATTTAAATCATGCTAAAGTTAAAGCTGGAAAGCATAAAGATATATTAGGTATTGAAAATTTAGACAAAGTTATTAGCATCGACCAATCACCTATTGGACGTACCCCACGTTCGAATCCTGCAACTTATGTTGGTGTTTTTGACTATATTAGAGATGTCTTTACAAAAACTCAAGATGCAAAAGTAAGAGGATACCAAAAAGGTCGATTTAGCTTTAATGTGAAAGGCGGAAGATGCGAAGCTTGTAGCGGTGATGGAGTAAATAAAATAGAAATGCACTTTCTGCCCGATGTATATGTAGAATGTGAAGTGTGTCATGGAAAGCGATATAATCGTGAAACACTAGAAGTAAAATATAAAGATAAATCAATAGCTGATATTTTGGCTATGACGGTGGAAGAGGCGTTAAATTTTTTTGGGAACATCCCTAGTATAACCCGAAAACTTCAAACGTTATACGACGTAGGTCTATCATATATAAAACTTGGGCAGCCATCAACAACTTTATCTGGCGGTGAAGCTCAAAGAGTAAAATTAGCAGATGAACTTAGTAGACGCAGCACAGGTAGAACTATGTATATTTTGGATGAACCAACAACAGGACTACATTTTGCAGATGTTCATAAATTAATAGGTATCCTTGAAAGATTAGTAAATAATGGTAATACCGTAGTTGTTATTGAGCATAATCTCGATGTTGTAAAAACAGCAGATTACATTATTGATTTAGGCCCTGAAGGTGGTGTTCGTGGTGGAGAAATTGTGGCCACTGGAACTCCCGAAGAAGTTGCTAAAATAGAATATTCATACACAGGAAAATTTTTAAAGAAGATGTTATCTTAAAATTTCTCCTCTCTAATCAGAGGCTTGGAAACGTACCAACAGCGAGCTATATAACTAAATGATATAAAAAGTATTTCTAATATCAAGAGTTATATTGTTTCGCAGTATTAAAATCCTCCCTTTTCTAAAATGCTGCTCCCTCTACTTGGAGCTACATAATAAATCCTTAGATTTATACCAAGCACTTCCAGTAATATTTATCCGCATAGTAACTGAACACAAATATATAAAAATAAAATATTTTTTAGTTAAATTCGTCAAAATTACACTACAATGTTTTTTACACTAGGGAATTTTGTCAATTGAATTTTAACAAATTTTGGTGTATAATTTAATTGTTAATTGATGAAAAAGCTAAATTTTATACTTTTAATCTGAACCTTATGCTATTAGACTAATACCGTTGACACAGCATAACTTAAGAAGCCGATGTATCAAATGAAATCTTTACAGACATTAACAACAAACTTAAAACAAATTTAGTACAAGTAAAATAAGTTTACTTGCAAACTTAACAAAAAATTATATTTAGTGGTGAACATAAAGTATTCATCAAGCAGCTTTATCCTAGTAATATCTATTATTATTTTATCAACACAAATCAAGAAATGTCCATGGCCATGGTTTTTACCTTGATAAAACAAAATATAATACTGTTTATAATCTCTATAAAATTTTTGGATGATACGGCTTTGACCTTTTATCCTACATAATAAATTATAAGCATACACCTTTTTCTAATTCATACCCTTGAGATTATAAACAGGTTGTTATATTTAACTGTACGAATTAAACACTAGCAAATTGTTGAACAAGAAAAAAGCTAGACTTTAAGTCTAACTTCATTCTAATAATAGCTGATGAAAAACAACTAGTGATGGATTGATATTTGTGATAATAGAAAGTCAAATAATTGTCAGTATTATTTGCTGTTCATAAAAATAGGTCAAAAGTTTCTCTAGTTGTTACGTAGTAGCAATTAAAGTGCTTTTGGCCTATTCCTAGTGTAAATAAAAAAACTAATTTATAATATTTCTCATTTTTTTATTCCACATACTAAATATAATACACTTTTTTTATTTAAATGAATTACTTGTATATCTAAAATTTTAATATATGGTTTATATCTGTTTACAACTTCTTTTTTATTTTCAAAATATCTAACATGATATTTACTTGGAAAATTAGGTACTGAAAATAATACTTTAGAATTTTTTGATATTCTTTGCATTAATTTAATATCAGCATTTACATGTTCTAAAATCTCAAACAGTATAACTAAATTATAATTTTCTTCAAATATGGAATGTATTAAAGCATCTCCGCATTGAAATTTGCTTTTATGTTCTGTATTAGTTTGTTGAGCCATATTTATAGCTTCTTGTGAATAGTCTAAACCTTTATAATTAGTGAATCCATAATCAAACAACATATTTGCAAATTGTCCTACTCCACAACCTATATCAATTATAGAAATATTTCTATTTAAAAATATTAGCTTTCTAATAGCTTCTTTCCAAGTCCCATAATAAGGAGTATCTTTATAATGCTTAAAATAGATTCCATTATATCCACCTTCTTTATAACTTATATCATATACCTTAGAATTAAATTCTTCTAGTTCTCTCATCATTATCTTCCCTTCTTATTAATAATTCACTCACTGCCTTTCTCAATAACTTGGCATTTTTCTCCGAATTTTCTTCTTTTGCAAAATTATTAGCATTTATTTTAAATTTTTCTATGTCTTCTTTAGTTAAACTTTTAATCAATTGCACTGCTGAGTCTACTTCAAAGTCTTTACTAATTGCTCCAAATTTATATTTATTAATATATTTTGATGTTTCTATATTTGGCCCCATTATTACTCCTAACCTTGCTTGCCCAAATTCAAAAAGCTTATTAGGCAACATATACTTCTGATTAAATGAAGTAGGTTTTAATATATATAGGCCTAAATCATATTGATTAATGGTTTTTGCAATATCTTCTGGAGGTACTACTTCATTTAAAGTAATATTTTTAAGTGAACTAAGTTTTTTAATTAATTTATTGCTTTTTCTGCTTCCCTGATTATGCACTAAATATAAATCTAAAGTATATGACTTTCCTAATTTTTTCATTATAGGCACAAATATTTCCAAACCTCTACTTCCTGTACCTCCATGATATACTAATTTAATCACTTTATTAACTTTAGTAGGTTTTAATTCTTCATATTCTGGAGCATTAGTTAATATTTCACATTTAACACCAAACGTTTTATAATATTTTTTTCCTAATCCAGGAGATACAGTAAATACTTTGTTTGCTTTGGGTAAATACATTTTGCATAAATAGGTTCTAAAGAGACCTTCTGTTTTAGCCCAACCTAACATATTTTCAAATTGTCTTGGAGCATATTCATGCATATCTGCAATTATAGGAATATTTTTTAGTTTACTTAATTTTATTCCTAGTGGTAACATCATAAAATCATTTGATAAGATTAAATCTATATTATCTAAACTTTTCAATGCTTCCCAAAGTTCTTTTATATAAATTATATTCCAATACATTTTATCTAATTTTTTTGATGTATATTTTTTGTAAAAAATTATTCGTTGTAACTTTTTTAGTTTTCTTATTACTTTGTTTTGTATATTATTTGGCTCTGTATCTGTAAATTGTATAAATTGCACTCCTTCAATATTTGGAGCAGCTGTTCCTGTTATAATAATATTATAATTATTTTTTAATGCATTAATATGTCTTTCTACTCTACCATCTCTATATAATGGAGTATCTCCTAATATAAGTATTGTTTTCATAGCTTTATACTCCTATTCTATTCATAATTGTTTCTAAGTCTGAAGCACTAAGATAGGGACTTATAGGTAGCGATAAAATTGTTTTGCTAACCTGTTCTGCTATAGTAAACTTTGATTTATATTCTTCACTGCTAAATGCTTTTTGTTTACTCATCGGTTTATTATAATAAATCATGGTTGGAATACCTTGTTGTTTTAAATATTCCATTAAATTATTTCGTTCAACTTCATCTTTACATTGAATGCTATATTGAGCCCAGCTTGAATAAAATCCATCTGGTACAATAGGGGTTGTAACTATTCCATTTAATTCCTTTGTATATATATCTGCAATTCTATTTACTTCATCAAGTTCATATTCTACAAAAGCTTTAAATTTCTCTATAAGTATAGCAGCTTGAATTGTATCGAGTCTTGAATTCATTCCAATCCTTACATTATCATATTTATCTTTGCCTTTGCCATGAATTCTTAAAGATTTCATAATTTCTGCCCAATCATCATTATTGGTAAAAATTGCTCCCCCATCTCCATAACACCCTAGAGGTTTTGCTGGAAAAAATGAAGTGGTAGCTATATCTCCAAAACTACAAGCTTTTCTATCTCCAATACGGCCACCAAATCCTTGTGCACCATCTTCAAGTAACAATAAATTATACTTTTTAGCTATAGGTTCTATTTTATTATAATCGGCTGGTAACCCAAATAAGTCTACAGTAATTATAGCTTTTGGATTTAATTTTCCCTCATTTATAACTAGTTGAATGGATTCTTCCAGCTTATCTGGGTCCATATTAAAAGTATCTTTGTCTATATCCACAAATATAGGTGTTGCTCCTTCAAATGACACTACTTCACCTGTTGCAAAAAAAGTGAAATCTGGTACAAACACAGCGTCACCTTCTTTTACTCCCCACACCATTAATACCAAGGTTAAAGCATCTGTTCCATTTGCACATGTAATACAATATTTTACTCCTACATAATCTGCAAGTATTTTTTCTAGTTCATATACTTGCCTACCCGTTATGTAGCTGCCTTCATTCAAGACTTCAAATATAGCTTTATCTATATTATTTTTTAAAGCTTTATATTGAGCTTTTAAATCTCTAAATTCCATGTATATCTCCTTAAATTAAATTAATTTACTTAATCTATTACTTAATTTTCTTAATACGTCTTTTTCTAATTCTTTTGGCATAATTCCTCTATTAGGATAGTTTGAAGAAAGACTTTCAAATCTATTATTTTCTTTTACAATTTGTATACTTTTGCCTAATATATTTAATTGTAATTCTTCCAATCTAAGATTTATATCTAAAATAGTGTCATCTTTATACAAGGAAATTTCTTCTCTAATAATTAATTTTCCTTCATCAATATTTTCATCAATTAAATGAGATGTTACTCCAATAGGTAAATTTTCTATGATAGCCCATTTTAAAGTATCTAATCCTCGATTTTGAGGTAATATTCCAGGATGAATATTTATTATACCTTTACAAAAAGCTTGAATTACCAATCTATCCAAAATTCTAGCTCCACTAATAAGTCCAATTTTTCCCTGGTAAAATTTTATTTTTTCAATACATTCATTACTATTATGTTTAATTACATAATAAGGTATATTAAATCGTTGACATATATCTTTTGGATGAATTAAACTTATATGCTTCATTTTAGTTCTAATTAAAGAATTTGGTTTGCTAATGGATATAAATGGTGCTGCTATAACACAATCAATTATTATATTTTCTGTTAATAATCTATAAATATAATCTTGGGTTTTTTTATGTGGAAAATCATAGCAGAATAAAATAATCATTGTTTACTTCCTTTCATTTTTAAAGGTAATTTAATTGGTCTATTTTCTCTAGAGGATTTATATATAGCAAGTATTAACTCTAGTGCTCTTCTACCTGCATCTGCAGTTATATAAGGTTGCCTATCTTCATTTATTGCTTGTATAACATCTTTATACAGTGGTGTATGCCCAAAGCCATATACATTTGGTGGATTTTCATGATATTGTGCTTTCACTTGTTCTGCAATATCTTTATTATCTGCAAAATTCCATTCTTCGATGATATTTACAGAAGTGCCACCTGCTTTTACAGTCCCTTTTTCTCCAAACAAATATAACGTTTCCTCTAGGTTTTTAGGATATACATTCGTTGTGCCTTCCACTATTCCATATGCTCCACTAGAGAACTTTACTAGAGCTATTCCCAAGTCTTCAGCTTCTATATAGTCATGATTAAGATTACTAGTGTATGCAAATACTTCATCTACATCATCTCCCATTAACCACCTTAAAAGATCTATGTTATGAATACATTGGTTCATCAATGCTCCACCATCTTGCTCCCATGTTCCTCTCCATGGTGCTTGAGTATAATAACTCTTTCCTCTATTCCATCTTACATGAGCTGTTCCATGAAACATCTTTCCAAATCTGTTGTCGTCAATTGCTTGCCTTATTTTCTGAACAGATTTATTAAATCTATTTTGATGACATGCACATACTTTAATGTTCTTTTCTCTAGCTTTATCTATTATTTTATCTGCATCCTCTAAAGATAACGCTATTGGTTTTTCTATAATCAGATTAATTCCTTTTTCAATACAATCCAAAGCTATATTAGCATGCTTTCCGCTTTCAGTAGCTATCGCAATTAAATCTATGGCTTCGTTGTTAATCATTTCTTCATAGTCTGTATATAACTTAATTTGTTTACTCAAATTAAATCGGTCAATCTTTTCTTCCATTGCTAATCTATCTATATCACATATGGCTACTATGTTCAATCCATTATCTTTAGCAGCTATAATATGATTTGGTGATATCCTTCCACAACCTATTAAAGCATAATTCATATTAATCTCCCATCTTTAAGCTTTTAAAAAATAAGCTTCTATATGTTTAACTATCTTTTTAGCAGAATGACCATCTCCAAATGGTTGATAAGTTAAATCAAAGTTAACTTGTTTATTTAATTTATTAAGTATATCTTCTTTATTTGGAGTAGCCATCTGATTATTATTATCTTTCATAGTCTCAGGCCATATTACATAATCAAAAATAGTTACACAAGGCTTTTTAGCAAAAAAAGCTTCGCGTTGTACTCCGCCCGAGTCAGTTACAATTTTTTCACATCTATTTATTAAATTAATTGAACTCAAATATCCTATAGGTTTAACTGATATTATATTTTCAAAGTTATTTTTAAGGCAAATTTCATCCACCAATTTATACGCTCTAGGATGAACGGGATAAATAGTTTTATGTTCCAGTGAATTCATTGCTTTCAATATTTCTAATAACTTTGTTTGCTCATCAGTATTTTCTTGTCTATGAATAGTCATAAAATAAAATTTATCTGGAATTTCTATAGTTTCATTGTTATATCCAACTAGTGTCTTTACATCGTCAGCTTTATTAGAATAGTACAAAAATGCATCATACATTGGATCACCCACTAGGTAAGAAGAATGGGATTTGCCTTCTTTTTTAAGAAATTCCATCCCTGTTTCAGTACAAACCAAATGTAATGAAGATAAATGATCGGTAGCTATTCGATTAGCTTCCTCTGGGTTTGATAGAGTTCCAAGTCGTGCACCAGCTTCTATATGACAAATTGGAATATTCAGCTTTACTGCAGATAAAGCACCTGCTAATGTAGAATTTGTGTCTCCATATAATAAAACCATATCAGGTTTTTCTGTTATCAAGACATCTTCTATTTTTATAAGCATGTCTGCTGTCATTTTTGCATGAGTGCCGCCTGAAACTCCCAAGTTATAATCTGGCTTTTTTATATCTAATTCTTCAAAAAATATATCAGACATATTATAATCATAATGTTGACCAGTGTGTATAACAACTTCATTAAACTTGCCTTCTAACTCTCTGGATACCACTGCTAATTTTATAAATTGTGGCCTTGCACCTACAATAGTACATATTTTTTTCATATCATATCTCCCCTATAAAAGTTCTATTTTATCCCTATAAGTTACATTCTTCATTACATTTTTAGTATCAAAGACGGCTATAGCATTTCTGGCTACCATTTCATAATCCACATTGGTATGTCCGGCTGTAACACATACTAGGTCATAATGTTTCAATGTATCTTTATTCAATTCTTGTATTCCTTTATATATTTTTCCTTTGCTTTTATATTCTTTTATATACGGATCATAAAAATCTATCACTGTACCAGTTTCGTTAAATTGATGTATAACTTTTAAGGCAGGACTTTCTCTATAATCATCAATATCATTTTTATATGCTATTCCAAGTATTAAAACTTTTGATCCATTAAGAGATTTCTTAAATTTGTTTAATATCTTGCCAGCTCTTATTACTGTATATTCAGGCATTCTATCGTTTATCATCATAGAAGATTCTATCATTGATGTATGAAAACCGTATTCACGTGCTTTCCAAGACAAATAATATGGGTCTAGTGGAATACAATGGCCACCCAGTCCAGGCCCAGGATAGAAAGCTTGAAAGCCATAAGGTTTACTTTTAGCTGCTTCAATTACTTCCCAAATATTTATATTCATCTTATTGCACAGAATAGCTAATTCGTTTATTAGACCAATATTGATGTTTCTATAAGTATTCTCTAGTATTTTTTCCATTTCAGCTATTGCTGGAGTTGACACTTCATGAACATCACTGTCCAAAACTTCTCTATATACTGCAGAAATAACTTTTAGAGCTTCTTTGCCTATAGCACCGACTACTTTAGGAGTATTTTTTGTCTTATAAATTAAATTCCCTGGATCTACTCTTTCTGGTGAAAAGCCTAAATAAAAATCTTCTCCACATTTTAATCCAGAACCTTCTTCTAAAATAGGTTTTAAGAGTTCTTCTGTAGTCCCTGGATAAGTTGTTGATTCAAGCACTACTATACTTCCTTGTTTTAAATATTTAGCAATTTCTTTTCCTGAATTTTTAACATAACTAAGGTTTGGCTGTTGATGCTTATCCAAAGGTGATGGTACACAAATAGCTATGAAATCTACATCCTTTATAAAGCTAAAATCTGTTGTAGCACTTAACATTCCAGTTTTAACTATTTGTTCTAGATCTTCATTAACTACATCTCCAATATAATTTTCTCCTCTATTCACCATATCCACTTTATTAGATTGTATATCAAATCCAATTGTTTTAAAGCCTGCTTTCGCTTTTTCAACTGCCAAAGGTAACCCCACATACCCAAGTCCTATAACTCCTATCGTAATATCTCGTTCTATAATTTTATTTAATATAGTTTCCATATAGTTTCCTCAAATCTATAATTAATTTAAATTTGTTAAATGCGGTCTTAAAATATTAACCCAATCAAATTCTTTTTCAGCAACTTCTCTCATTCTCTTTATAACTTTATCGCTATTTTTACTACACCATTCTTCAAATTCAATAACTTTATTTATATCAATAGGAGATTCATCAGCTGGTACTTTTAAATAAAATTTTTCATTTTCTAATTTTTCTTCATTATGAGATAAGATAAATGGCATACCTATAGCACAATACTCTTTTACTTTTAAAACTGAAGCATTTTTCAAATTAATTCTATGCATACCTAAACTTCCAACTGCAATTTGACAGTTATTATATAATTTTTCTAATTCATTTCCATATAAAGGTCCATATATTTTTATAAAATCATTTAGCTTATGATCTTTTATATACGGATCATAAAAATCTATCACTGTACCAGTTTCGTTAAATTGATGTATAACTTTTAAGG
>LJHD01000110.1 GCA_001983475.1 Candidatus Epulonipiscium fishelsonii
AGAACTGGTTAGAAAGTAGCGTTTCTAATTGAACGACAACCTCCAATAACAAAGGGTGTGGGTTTTTTAAAGATATTTAACTTAATATTTTTTCTTAATTAAAACATGTAAGTAATTTAAATGCAGATGTATTAAGAAAAAGTAGGGTTGTGGACTTAAGAGTCCTATGGATATAATAAGTTCTTAATAAAGTTAAAAGACTTTAAGAACCCCACTCCTTTAGATGCGGGAGGTTCAGAACGGCAAAAGAGTATCTGTTCAAGGCCATGGCATGGGTATACCATCAGTTGGTATATATACGTACGAACTTTATAATTTCTATGATGTAGAAAGCATTATAAGAATTGGATCAGCTGGAGCTATTGATGAATCTTTGCACATAGGAGATATAATTATAGCTATGGGTGCATGCACAAACTCAAACTATGAATCTCAATATAATCTTCCAGGAAGATTTGCACCAATTGCAGATTTTGGCCTAGTAAAAAAAGCTGTTGAAACAGCAGAAGAACTAGGGTATAAATATAAAGTTGGAAATATCTACTCTAGCGATACATTCTATGATGATGCACAAGCTTTAAAACAATGGCAAAAAATGGGCGTTTTGGGAGTAGAAATGGAAGCTGCTGCTCTTTATATGAATGCTGCAAGAGCGAGTAAAAAAGCTTTGACGATTTGTACTATTTCAGATTGTCCATTTACAGGTGAACTAACAACTGCTGAAGAAAGACAAACCAAATTCACACAAATGATGGAAGTTGCACTTTCATTGATTGAAGAATAAAAAATATTTCGCTTAGTTTCTTAACATATTAAGTTATGTTGTTCTTTAACAGAATAAAAAAGTTTAAGCTAAATAGTACTAAAAAGGCGAACGATGTTCGTCTTTTTAGTATATAATAAGCTGTTGAATAATTTATTTTCAGCAGTACATTTACGAAGTTGCTTTCCCTATAATAATATCAATGATAAATTGATATTGAGTGCTGGGCAAAACTCCACTCTAACTCTCAGCTTTAAAAATTGTTTGCTTTTTTATTCGACATTCTAATATAAGTTTAAATTCATTTAATAATAGATAAAAATATTCTTATCTATTATTAAAAATTTTACATAATAAAGTTAAAATAGATTACTTGACAATTAATAGATTATATTATAAAATTATATTGTTTCATTAAAAAAAAGGGGGTATAAAACAACTCAAAATTATTCGATATATACTGCAAAATATTTTTATCTAATATTTAAATTGTTACATAGCAAATACTAGATAACTTGACAATTAATAGATTGTATTATAAATTTTAGTGTTTTATTTAAAGAAGGAGGGTCAAAATAATGAACTCAAATCCAATGATCAAAAAAGGATTATCTCAATCAGGCGATTTTAGTCAAGAATTAATGAGTATTAAAGGGACTAGAAACAAAACTTTGGGATTATTAGGAATCACTTCACTTACAGCAATTTGTATGTATATCTTAACATCTTATCAACTTATTATGACTAATGACTGGACATTATCTACAACATTAGCTGGTGTTTCAGCAATTGTAGCATTTGTATTAATAATTATGATGGTTTTTAGACCAAAAAGTGCCAAAATGTTCTCTACGTTATATGCTCTTGCAGAAGGTGTATTTGTTGGAGCCATATCAACTAGATTTTCATATTTCTTTGATGGCGTAGTACCAAAAGCTCTAGCCTTAACTTTACTATCAGTTATATTTACCCTATTACTTTACAGAGAATGCCCATCTTTAGCTGGAAAAATTCGTAGAGGTGTAATTATTTTAACAGTAACAATCTTTGCAATAACAGTTATGGGATTAATATTTTCAATGTTTGGTGTTCCTTTCATTCTATTTGGAAGTGGCCCAATAGGAATAGCATTTAGCATAATAACAGCAATTGTAGCTATTGCAAACCTAATGCTAGATTACGATAATATAGTAATAGGTGTCCGTAGTGGCCTTCCAAAGTATATGGAACATTTCTTTGCAGCAAGTATACTTATAACAATAGTATGGGTGTATATTGAAATGTTGCAACTTTTAGCAAGATTAGCTCAATCATCAAATGAATGAAGGGCTCGTAAAAATAAATAATCTATTCAAAATATATTTTTTTAAGATACTATTATAGTTTTAGTGTTGCATAAAAGTAAAATTTACTTATTGACAATACTGATAATTTAAACACCATTATTTTACAGTAAGAAAGCAAGCCTCTATGTGGCTTAATTATGTTCACGAGACATAATCCACAGGAGGCTTATTTTTATGTTATAAATTCAATTAACGTCTCTAGTCTTTCACAGTTTTCAAGAAAAAATGCACTTTGGGATTATAAAATTTTTGAAGATATCTTCTATTATCTTGTTAATAAAGCTAAAAGATGCTTTGGTGAAGTAAATCTTTTTAAAGATAAGTTTCTATCAAAATTACGGATGCTAGTGTAGTTCTAGTCTCATTAAGTTAGCTCTTATACAAATGAAGCTGCTTTCTTTATATTATATAAAGTCTCCTAAATTAAGTTAAATATAGTATCAGCTTATAAGTACATCCAATAAAATATTTCACTAGCAAAACAATGAATAAAGCCAATGATTAAAAAAAATCAATAACCTTGTATCCCCATAAGTAAAGCGTTAGTAATTTTAGATTCAGGGCTTTTAAAATTATTTATTCAACAATCTGTGAACTACTCCAACTTATAGAAGTGGGAACTTCTCAGTCAATAGTAGTATTCTACTAAGCATCCCTGAGCTATCCCCATAGTTCTATAGCTAACTTTAATAAATTATGGGCTGTATTAATGTCTCTATCATGGTTTGTCTTACCAAACAAGCCGTAAAGCCCCTAGCTTTTGAACTGACCCCAGTTTCTTGGATAAATTTTCCTTTAAAGTTCTTACCACATTTTAATATTTATTGTATAATATGGACACAACTGAATACATTGGAACAATTCTTTGAATTGTGATACATCCGGTTGCTAGAAGTAGTCATTTCTAGCGTAAAACTTTTGAGCAATTTTTAATTACGAATATTCAATGCACCGAAAATGTTTCTAAAGTGAAACACGACAAGAAAAAGTCGTAAAAATATCGTAAAAGACTAAATGTCTTTGATATAAGGTAAAATTATATCAGCCAACTATAATGTTCTGTCCTAAACTAAAGGTCATACTGTAAAATGAATTTGTCCTTTAATCACTTTAGAATCCCCTGCCTTTAGGCATGGGGAGTGTCAATGAGCATATTATATTAGTATATACAAGAAATTATAAGCAATTCATCTCCACGCCTATAGATGCGGGAGCATTCTTGCTATTTTTAGATAAAAGGAGAAACTAATGAAAACAGTTTTAGTTACAGGCTCATCCAGAGGAATAGGAAAGAGTATTGCATACAACTTTGCAAAAGAAGGCTATTGTGTAATATTAAATAGCGGAAGCAATATTTTAAAACTCGAAAAAACATATAAGGAATTTAAGGCAGAAGGATTTAATGTACATTTATATTTTGCAAACCTTACAGAATATAACCAATGTAAAGATATGTTTAAATTTATTTTTGAACAAGCAAAAAGTTACCCAGATATATTAGTTAACAATGCCGGAATAAGCCATAGTGGGTTGTTTCAAGATACAACACCCGAAATATGGAGCAATATTATTAATACAAATCTAAATAGTGCATATCATTGTGCATATTTAGCAGTTCCACATATGATAAAACAACAGTTTGGAAACATTATAAACATCTCATCCATCTGGGGACAAGTGGGAGCATCATGCGAGGTTGCATATTCCACCTCGAAAAGTGCTTTAAATGGATTTACAAAGTCACTAGCAAAAGAGTTGGGCCCTTCCAATATTCGAGTAAATGCCATTGCATGTGGATGGATTGATACAGACATGACTGCATATTATTCTGATGAAGACCGCTTTAATTTTATCCAAGATATCCCTCTAGGCAGAATCGGAAAAACTAAAGAGGTGGCTGACTTGTGCACATTTCTCACTAGTGATAAATCCAGCTACATTAGTGGGCAAATAGTAACTTTGGATGGAGGGATGTTTTAAAACAAAATATCTAGTTTATATTGTGAAAAGTCCCTAGTGCTATCCCTATAGCAACTTAAAAATGTCTTTTAAACTCTTTTATTCTGATATATAATAATTATAAGCTATAACACATATGTTTTTCTTATCTATAATTCCGTTTAGATCCAGAATACCATATGTTTAGAGCTTTTCAATATTTTTTAACTAAACACATTGACTATATAAAATCCAGAGAAGAGGTATTTAAATGAATTATGAAAAATTTTTAGAACAAATTTTAGAAATTAAAAATAGCTTAGCAGATGATATATCAAAAGAAATATTTGATGATATATTTTTACGAAAAATTGGTCCAAAAATCGATCCAATAAGATTATTAAAAAATATCTCTGACAAAACACCGTATATAGAATTAACGGCATCTGGGATAAAAGACCCATATTATAAGCAAAAATTAAATATCCTAAATAAGTACAATAAATTATCTTTAGAAGAAAATATTGTTTTATTTGGAGTAAATGAATTTACAATAGATTTGTTTAAATTGCGTGGATTAGATCAGGCTAATAATTTAGTTATATGTACAAAAGATTTAAGTCCAAAAAATATATCTTTATTAAAGAGCTGCAAAAAACCTATAATATCATACGAAGATTTAATTTTACAGTATAGAGATTATAAAAATTATAAATTTATTACGTTATATCTTCAACCGATAAAGGAATTAATTTATATTGGATTTAATGCAGATAATATTTGGACATTTGATTATTTTGCTCCATATCAATATTTTGATGATATAGTTAATTTATCTCCAAATGAAGTATTTGTTGACTTGGGCGGATTAGACGGAGAAACAAGCATAGAATTTGCCAAAAGAACAAATTACACTTACAAACAAATCTATATATTTGAACCCGATCCAATAAATTATGAAAAAACAATAAATAATATTAATAATTTGAACTTAAAAAACGTAGAAGTATTTAATTTAGGTGGGTGGAGTGAGAAAGATACTTTAAGTTTTGCTAGTAATGGTACAGGTCAAAGTAAAATCGATAATAAAGGAACATATAAAATTAATGTAGACAGTTTAGATAATGTATTAGGAGACACACCTGTAACTTTTATAAAAATGGATATAGAAGGAGCAGAATTAGAAGCATTAATAGGAGCTGCAGAAATAATAAAAAAATATAAACCGCAACTGGCTATTTCAATATATCACAAACCAACGGATATATTTGAAATTCCACTATATATAAAAAGTCTTGTACCAGAATATAAACTTTATATACGTCACTACAGTTGGTATACCACATGTGAGACAATATTACACGCTTTTTTATAATCATTTTGAGAAATTTTTTAAAGCTCCCTAGCACAAGATGTATATATTATAAATATATTTAATAATTTCATTAATATTGACCAATGAAGTTACTTTCTTTATAATCTGATAATGCTTGATAGATAAATTGACACTCCCCATGCCTAAAGGTGGGAGATTCTAAAGTAATTAAAGGACAAATTCATTTTACAGTATAACCTTTAGTTTAAGGCATGACATTATAGTTGACTGATATAATTTTGCCTTATATCCGCTAGGGGCTTTACGGCTTGTTTGGTAATTTTAAATCCAGGATAAACAATGAATATAAAGGTAATTTAAGTACTTTAAATCTATCACTAGTAAATTTTCACAATAACATTTTGAGATACACACAAATGCTCGGCTTTATGATAGCGGATTTAGGAATAACGTGACGAAATCTGTTATTTTTCATGGATAGTACTTAAATTTAAATATAGTATAATGAATATTTATGCAAATGAAGCTGGAAAATCTTTGGTTTTTTCATCTTCATTTAATCCGAATAAAATTTTTAAGGTACAATTTGTATAAATAAATGTTCTTTATTTGTACATTATTAGCTATAATTTCTGAATCACAGGTTTAAGCGACTACACTTGTGATTCAGGATAATGACGAGAAATTGAAGATTTATCATCATTTATTTAAAATCTGAATTCTGGATGGAATCCCTTACTTTTGTTTGGAATCTGAGTTCTGGACGGAAACCCTTTATTTTATTTAGAACCTGAATTCTGAATGGAAACCCCTTATTTTGTTTGGAACCTTAATTCTGGATGGAATCCCTTTATTTTATTTATAACCCGAATTCTGGATGGAAATCCTTTATTTTATTTATAACCTGAATGCTGAATGGAAACCCTTTATTTTATTTAGGATTTGAATATTGGATAATAACCCTTTATTTTATTTAGGATTTGAATTCTGGATGGAAACACTTACTTTTATTTAGGATTTGAATTTTGGATGGAAACCCTTACTTTTATTTAGGATTTGAATTTTAGATGGAAACACTTTATTTTGTTTGAAATTTGAATATTGGATAATAACCCTTTATTTTGTTTGGAATTTGAATATTGGATAATAACCCTTTATTTTATTTAGGATTTGAATTCTGGATGGAAACACTTTATTTTGTTTGGAATTTGAATATTGGATAATAACCCTTTATTTTGTTTGGAATTTGAATATTGGATAATAACCCTTTATTTTGTTTGGAATTTGAATATTGGATAATAATCCTTTATTTTGTTTGGAATTTGAATATTGGATAATAACCCTTACTTTTATTTAGAAACTGAATGCTGAATGGAAACCCTTACTTTTATTTAGGATTTGAATTTTGGATGGAAACACTTACTTTTGTTTGTAACCTTAATGTTGGATGGAAACCCTTTATTTTATTTAGAACCTTAATGCTGAATGGAAACCCTTACTTTTGTTTGTAACTTTAATGTTGGATGGAAATCCTTTATTTTGTTTAGTCTCTGAATGCCAATTGTATACCCCTTATTTTGTTTAGTCTCTGAATGCTAGTTGTAAACCCCTTATTTTATTTAAGATCTGAATTATGGACGAAAATCCTATACTTGAATAATCTATATTAAAATATTTTTTTAGATCTATTAGCAGCTACAAGTTATCTCTAAACTATTATGTTGACATTCCACACACCTAAATGCAATGAATACTAAAGTGATTAAAGGGCAAATTCGTTTCTGCTAGTCCATTTGGATTAAGGCATATCCTTCCTATGACAGAACATTATAGTTCCCTAGGCTTTTACCAGGCATTACAAATTGCAGTCTTTTTAAATATTTTACGGCTTGCTCTTTTAATGCTTTACTTTGGAAACATTTTCGGTACATTGAATATCAGCAGTTAAAATTTGCTCAGAAGTTTTCCTCTAGAAACGACTGTTTCTAACAACCACCTATATCACAATTCAAAGAATTGTTCCAATGTATTCAGTTTTAATTATATCTTGCAATAGCAAGAGTTTAAGAGAAAGTTTAATAGCCCGTATATCCCCATAGCTAAAGCTAGGGGTTATTTGATAATTTTAGAAACATGAATCATTAATGCTGCTACTTATAGTTAATAATATTTATAATTTAATTTTTTTACTAGCCTTTACATAACCTGTTTATAATCTCAAATGTACGATTAATAAGGTAACACTATGTTAGGATAAATTAACAATACTTTATGTTTATTATCCAAGGTTTAAGTTTTTTGGAGAGATTATAAACAGTATTATATATTGGGCTAAGGTCCATGGCCATGGTTTTCCCTTAATGTTTGAAGCATATCTTACTTAATATTTCTTGCTTTATTACTATCACTACTAAATTAATTATTTTTTATTCATGAATCCACAATTCAAGGAATAACATGACTATATATGATTCATATTGACACTCCCCATGCCTAAAGGCTGAGGATTCTAAAGTGATTAAAGGACAAATTCATTTTACAGTATGACCTTTAGTTTATGGCATGCCATTGACGGGCATAACATTATAGTTGGCTGATATAATTTTACCTTATATCAAAGACATTTAGTCTTTTACGATGTTTTTACGACTTGTTCTTGTCGTGTTTAACTTTGAAAATATTTTTGATACATTGAGTAAGAGAAAAAGATCAAAGAGCTTTCTCTCTTATGTAAATTTTAGTTTTGGTTGTTAACCAGTTATTACTTATTCTTTGGCGTCTGCTCTACTACTTATTTTTTCACCTAATTGCTACTTATTTGTTCGCGATTACTCTGCTACTCGTTTTTTTCACACGGATTAACTATTAAAGTATATATCTATATTCAACAAAATACAACTGACAAAATGCTCTAATATTTTTCTTCCCACTAGCACATGTTGTCCAATGCAATCAATATTGCTCCAAAATGTATATTTATGCATATTTGTGCAATTTGCACATACCCTTTTAGTGGTACAGAGTCGAACCTCTATAAAACCACTTCAGCTTGTAAGTATATACATATACTTCTTGTGCTAGTCAAGACCTAGCATTGAATAGAGTCGAAAAATAGGGCTAATATGACAGGTAGTGGAGCAAGTGGTATAAAGATTATTTATATGGAGAATTTCAGATACGTGACGAAATAAAGTGATTTAAGGGTTTGGGGCAAAGCCCCAAGTCCCAACTTTAAAAGTTATTTACTCAACAACTTCTCCAACTTGTCTATTTAATATCTCTGAAACATAACCAAGTTCTTTAGTGGTATCAAAATAAGCCCATATTTTTCCTGTATTTGGCCCAACTGCTGCTCCATATTGAGGGCAATCTATGCCCATTTCTTTAAACGCTTTCATTGTAGCATTTATTGAATTTACTTCGAATTTAAGATGATGTATCCCTTCTCCTTTTTCTTTTAGATAGTCTTTCCAAATGCTTTCACCTTCTAGTGGTTGTATAAGCTCAAGCTCGCTATTGCCCATTTTTATAAAACAAAACAAAGCTGTAAACCAAGTACGTTTTCCTTTGTACATAAGTTGAACGTCTTCTTGTTTTGCATCTTCTGGAGGAAAATGATTTATACGATATGAATCAATCTTATAAATCTTTTGCATTTTTTTTAATGTTTCCTCAATATTTTCCACAATAATGCCTACATGCATGTAATCTTCAAAATTAATTATTGACATTTTTCTTTCTCCTTTATAATGTTTAGGTCTTGCAATAGTCAATTGCAGTAAAAATCTATTAGTTGAACCAATAGCACAAAAAATTTACGATATATAAACTTATGGATAGAATAACAGAATGTCTCAGCCAAAAGTTTATACTTGTTATTATAAACTTAATGCTAATAAATATAACTAGAATTTATTACATTCCTATCATATCAAAAATTTCAAATGATATAATTAAGTCATAGTCATCTTTTGGGTTCTCAAATTTTATAAGAACAGATTTTTTAGTTTGGCTATAATACCAGCCTTCGATTGCTTGTTCAAATTTTTTGCGGTTCAGAAAATGTGTAATCTTTTTGTTATTAAGATTAATCCAGTATGGAGATTTTTCTTTTGCAATTATTTCAATCATTACATCATTAATGGTATCCTCATATTCGCCTTCATGTTTAATAGAAATTTGAGTGCGTTCTCCTGCTGCTACATTAATGTTTGTCTTGCAAAATACACCTTTTTCAAAATTATTTGTAAATCCGTCATCATTGTAGAAAAGATATGTTTGCACATCTTTAGGTGCTACAATTAAGTGTAGCTTTGTAATTTTATCTTTTTCCATATTCATGATTTGATTTCCAGCCATAGGAATAATTGCTCCGTCACGGATAAACATTGGTATAGTATCTATCGCCACAGGGATTTCAATTTCTTGTCCACCTTCATAGCACTCAAATTTATCAAAGCTGTACCATTTACAACCTTTTGGCAAATATACTTTCCAATTTTTAGCTCCTTTTTCAATTACATTTGCTAGTAATATATTTTTGCCAAACATATATTCAAAGCTTTCATTCCAACAATGTTTGTCATCTTGGAACTCATATACTAATGCACGCATAATTGGAGAGCCTGTTTTATGAGCTTCATAAAGTGCAGAATATAAATATGGCAGCATACGATATCTAAACAAAATAGCATCTCGAATATATTTGGTTGAATTATGATACATCCAGGGTTCGGTTACTGTATTGTCTGTATTTGTGGAATGAATTGAAAAGCGTGGCTGAAAAATTCCTTGTTGAACCCAACGTACAAAAAGTTCTTCCTCAGGAGCTCTTCCTGAAAAACCTCCAATATCTGCTCCTTCTTCAGGACACCCTGACAGACCCATTCCCAAAATTGTTGGTATATTATATTTTAAAGATTTCCAAGAGGTGAAATTATCGCCACACCATGTTTGAGCATATTTTTGAATACCTGCACTGCCACTTCTACACACAACGTATGGACGTATATCAGGGTCGTTTTCCTTAACAGCTTCAACGGCCATTTTGCACATAAGTGTTGACATTATAGGTTTTAACTGACCAATAGTTCCTTTTTTTCCATCAAAATCACAAACTGCATCTAAATCCATCAAGCTATCATATTCACAGTTATCATTCCAAATAGAGTTTGTGCCTGTTTTAATAATATTTTCTGTTAAATATTCTTTCCAAGATTTACGAGCTTGTGGTTTTGTGAAGTCCCAAAATGCACCTTCTCCACCCCACCATTTTCCAACAGCATATTCTTCAGGATTTTCACTATCTTTTACCCATACATCTTTTTTAGTAAACTCGTCAAACCATGGGTGCATTGTCAAAATCCCAGGCTTTACATTCGGAACACATTGAGCCCCTTTTTCGTTCATAACATGGAAAAATTCTTTTGGGTCTTTAAATCTTGTTGTATTCCAAGTAAATACACAACGTTTTGCCTCATAGCTTGTATATCCTGAAGATAAGTGAAACCCATCAATGGGAAAGCCTTCCTCTTTAATTGTATCTATAAATTCAAGAACTGCATCATCACAATCCTTTTCTAGTTCTGGATAAAACATTGAAGAGCCTTGATACCCTAATCCACGTTTTGGTATTAAAACAGGTCTGCCTGTCAGCCTGGTATAATTATTTATAATATTTTTTATTTCTGGCCCAACAATTAAAAATAAATCTATATCTCCACCATCTGCCTGCCAACTTGAATAATATGGCCAATAATTACTTTTTTCACGCCCCATGTTAAAAGCACACTCATAGAAGTTATGATAAAATAGCCCCACAGCTTTTCCGCTATTGGCATTTAACTTAATATAAAATGGTATATGTTTATATAATGAATCAATATCAACTGGGTCATATCCCATTGCATCTTTTGCTGAAAGACGCATATACTTTTGAGCCTTATTAAGACTACCACCTTTTTCACCAAAACCATAGAAACAATCTTCTATATTTATTTTTGTATAGTGGTTAATTCTATTGTTTGCATCTAATGTATATGGATTTCCAGCTATATCTGAATATAAAATATTCTGATCATTATCATATAAGATAATGTTAATAGGATTTTTATATATGACTAGTCGAGCTTTTTTAGTGCTAAAAATTACTTGAGTATCATTCTCTTCATATTCAGGTATTGTTGGTTCAATACAAGTTCTTTCATCTCTAAATAATTCATCCAATCTATCTTCCCAAGCAGTTAGAGATAACACATATGACTCTTCTGCAAATTCTTTATCAAAAGATGTACGTATACGAATTATTTCGTCTGTTAAAAAATATATCTTTATATCAGCACAATTTGTATGCACTATATAATTACTCCCTTGCCTCTGTACACCCAAAACTTTTTTACATATCTTCACCAGAAAATCCTCCATTTTAAATATATTATAAATTTTAGTTTTAAAGTAACAAGCTTTTTATTCCAGCCCTATACACTTCGAGTTATACTTGTTCATCTTCAATTAGATTGTACCTTAAGCACATGTTTCTTTCAAGCACTCCTATCCCAATTTTAAACATATATAAAAAAGTACAAAAATAAAAATTTGACGTAAAAGGTGCAGCACTATATAAAGGATAGTGCTCTATATTTTATGAAAAAACCTATAACTGCGTAATTATAAACTGGAGGATTTTGGTAATAAAAAAACTTTTTAATCACATATAAAAGGGAGCACATATTTTACTATGCACTCCCTTTTAACTAAATTATTTCCAAATTTACATAGTCGGTATAAGCCCTAGCAAATATGGTACAATCAATGAAATTTGCGGAATATATGTCACTAGCAGAAGAGCACACACCATTGCCCCAAAAATAGGTACAATATATCTCGTCACTCCCTCAATAGTCACTCCACCAACACGACATCCAACAAATAGGCACGACCCAACTGGAGGAGTCACTGAACCAATACCTAGATTTAGAATTAACATAATCCCAAAATGTACTGGACTCATACCAATGCTTGTAACAATTGGTAAAAATATTGGTGTAAAAATCAACACTGCTGGAGTTAAGTCTAAAAACATTCCCATTACAAGAAGGAAAAGATTCATAATAAGCAATATTACATACTTATTATCAGAAACGCTCATCAAAGCTTCACTAATAACAGCTGGAATACCAGAGTATGACATAACATATGACATAATAGTTGAAGCTGAAATTAAAAATAGAATTGTTGCCGAGCTTACCATGGTGTCCGCTAACATGGTATATAAATCTTTAAGTTTTAGTTCACGGTAAATAAATGCTAGCACTGCACAATATAGTACACAAACAACGCCTGCTTCTGTGGCTGTAAACCATCCTTTTAATATCCCAACCATAACTAAAATAACAGCAAATAATGAAGGAGTTGCATCCCACAAAATTTTCAAAGCAGAATCTTCTTCTTTTATAGTAGATGCTGTATATCCTTTTTTCTTAGCTATAAAAATAGCAACACCCATAACACATAAGCCAAGCAAAAGTCCAGGTAAGTATCCTGCCATAAATAAAGCAGCAACAGAAACTCCACCTGCTGTAATGGAATATAAGATAAGCGGGCCTGATGGCGGAATAATAATTCCTGTTGGAGCAGA
>LJHD01000111.1 GCA_001983475.1 Candidatus Epulonipiscium fishelsonii
ATCATATATATCTATATTTATTAATGCATTTATCATAAAATTATTTATGCTAGTGATTTTTTCTAGTGGAACAATTTTGAGCATTTCATTTTTGTCTTTAAATTTAGCAGAATATCTAGAAGATAAACTAATCTATTCGACTGATTTTATAAAATATCTTTATCAGTTATTTTTAGATATCACAGATACATTAAAAAATTTATCGTATGAGATAAATTTTATTTTAGATATTACAAATTCAATTGTAGAATATCTTAATCGTGTGCCTTTTGGGTTGTTGGCAATGGATAGCCCTAGCATGTTTGAAATAGTGATATATTATGGGGTCATAAGTTTAATTATTTTTTTAATATTAGAAGAACGATATGTAATATTAAAATCAGTAGGAATAGCACTAGCTACTCAATTAATTTTTGGCTTTATAAATATTGATAACTTATATTTTATACCTTATTTTAATAAACCAGAAGTAGTTATAACTCAACTTTATGTTGGACAAGGAGATGGTACAATAATTAAATATGGAAATAAAATTATTACTATTGATGGAGGAAGCAGCTCAAATTACTCTAGACTTAAAAATAATATAAATTCTAAGTGTAGTTTTAAAATTGATATGTCAATAATTTCTCATACTGATGAGGACCATGTTGGAGCTATTATTGAATGGATTAAAAATAATAATAAAATTGAATTACTAATTGTACCTGTGTTAAATGAAGCAGACGAAATAGATAAACAAATAATAGATTTATGTGAACAATATAACATTAAGAAGGAAGAAATTATTACTCCTACAAATTTAGAAATTGGTAATATGTTTTTGGATGTTCTTGTTCCAACAACTAAGTCTAGTAATAAAAATGATAATTCATTAGTGCTTAATTTAAATTATGGTGATTTTAATATGTTATACACAGGGGATATATCTAAAGAAGTTGAACAAACTTTGGAATTAAAAGATGTTGATGTTTTAAAAGTAGCCCATCATGGTTCAAAAACTTCCACTAGTGAAGAATTACTAGAATTAATAAAACCTGAACATGCAATTATAAGCTGTGGTAAAAATAATATATATAATCATCCCCATGCACAAGTTCTTGAAAATTTAGAAAAACATAATATAGATATTTGGCGAACAGATCTAGATGGAACTATAACTATTGAACTTTATAAAAATCAAGCAAGTTTAAAAAAATATATAAGGAATGAGAAATAATATGATTTATTTGTTATATGGAACGGAAGAATGGATTAAAAATAAACGATTAAATGAAATTAAAGCAAATACACTTGGAGAAACACCAGATTTAATGAACTATACTTATCATGAAGGAAACCGCTGCAATATAGATGCAATTATATCTCAATGTGAAACTATGCCTTTTTTTAGTGAATATAAATTGATTGTTATTAAAAATAGCAATCTTTTTAAATCAGGAAGAAAAGAAGATACTGAAAAACTAAGTGAGTGGTTAAAAAACATTCCTTCTTATGTAGTTATGGTATTTGCTGAATATGAAATAGATAAACGAAACAAATTATTTAAAGCAATTAATAAAGAAGGAACTGTTGAAAGTTGTGATTACCCAAATACAGAAGAGATTTATAAGTTATTAACATCTAAAGCTTCTCTAAAAAAAGAGGTATTTTATTACTTTATAAATAATATGCCAAAAAATATACTTTATATACTAAATGAATATGAAAAGTTAATATCATATTGTGATGGAAGAATTATCACAAAAAAAGATATTGATATTTTATGTAATTTTGATGCAGAACAGCAAGTGTTTGAATTAATAAAGTATATGGGAACAAAACAGACAACCAAATGTATAAAAATATATACAGCACTTATAGAAGCTAAAGAGTATCCAATAAAAATTTTAATTCTAATTGCAAGACAATATAGATTGATGCTACAAACAAAATACTTAGTTCGGTCAAACATTCCAGCAATTAAAATAGCAACAGAACTAAATATTCCTCTATTTGTTGCAAAAGAATTAGTAAATCAAGCTGAAGAAAAAACTTTTGATAAAATTCAAGAAATTTTAAAATATTGTCTTGAGACGGATGAACAAATTAAAACTGGAAAAATGGAACCTGTAAAAAGTGTAGAGCTTCTTATTATGAAATGTATTTATATTTAATGCATATATTGCTTAAATATTGTAATACTAACTTTATAATATTAATAACAGAGAAATATATTTCTTTGTTATTGTATAGTTAATTTAATTATTTTCAATAACTATTACTTATAAAATTTTAATGTATTGTACTTATAAGTTGAAGTATTTTTGAGGGTTTGGG
>LJHD01000112.1:0-10582 GCA_001983475.1 Candidatus Epulonipiscium fishelsonii
ATTACTAACTTACATAATCCATCTCAAAATATTTTTTATACTAGAAATAGGCTTAAAATTTCTTTATGCCTAGGAGTCTTACTAATATGCCACTTATCGTGAACAATACACTTATAATTTAGTTCTTTTACTAACCTCAACATAACCTGTTTATAATCTCAAATGTACGATTATTAATAACACTATGTTTAGGATAAATTAACTTTTTGTTTATTATCCAAGATTTAATTTTTTTTGGAGAGATTATAAACAGTATTATATTTAGATTAATTTAAACTAAGGTCCATGGCCATGGTTTTCCCTTGTTGCTTGAAGCATATCTTACTTAATTTTTAAAACATATCTTGCCTTTAAATCACTTACTAAATGAATTATTTTTATTTCTGATAATAGAGTTATTCCTAAATCTGTTGTTCCTGAATCTTGGAAAAAGACAAAATGGCTTTTTCTCTTATTTTAAATATAATTTTAGTTTTGGTTGTTAATCAGTGCTACTTATTCTTTCGCGTCTGCTCTACTACTTATTTTTTCGCCTAATTGCTACTTATTTATTCGCGATTACTCTGCTAATTGTTTTTTTCACCCGGGTTAACTATTAAAGTATATACATATATCAAATAAAATACAACTGACAAAATACCCTAATATGTTTCTTCCCACTAGCACATGTTGTCCAATATAATTGGTATTGCACAAAAATGAATATTTATGCATATTTGTGCAATTTGTACATCCCAAGTGATAAAATATTCAACCATACAACTGGTTATATTTCTAAAATTTCATCTTGAATAATATAGTAGATATGCTATAATATTCTTGACCGTTAAAAACGGAGTGAGTAAAATTTTAGGAGGAATAGTTAATGCGTTTTACATTACCTAGAGATTTATACTACGGAAAAAATTCTATAGATATTTTAAAAACAATTAAAGGAAAAAAAGCAATCATTGTTGTTGGTGGTGGCTCAATGAAAAGATTTGGATTCCTTGATAAAGTGATAAATAACCTTAAAGAAGCAGGAATGGAAATTGAATTGTTTGAAAATGTAGAGCCTGATCCATCTGTTGAAACAGTAATGAAAGGTGCAGAAACCATGAGAAAATTCCAACCAGATTGGATTGTTTCCATTGGTGGAGGTTCCCCAATAGATGCAGCAAAAGCTATGTGGATTTTCTATGAATATCCTGAATTTACATTTGAACAAGCAATTGTACCTTTTGGACTGCCTGAATTAAGACAAAAAGCTAAATTCATTGCAATTCCTTCAACCTCTGGAACAGCAACAGAAGTTACAGCTTTTTCTGTAATTACTGACTATAAAAAAGGAATAAAATATCCACTAGCAGATTTTAACATTACTCCAGATATTGCTATTGTAGATCCAGCATTGGCTGAAACTATGCCTAAAACATTAACTGCTCATACAGGAATGGATGCTTTAACACATGCAATTGAAGCGTATGTATCAACAGCACATTCTCCATTTACTGATCCACTAGCGTTAAAAGCTATTCAAATGGTATTTGATAATATTATAGATTCCTATAATGAAGATATGAAAGCAAGAGAAAATATGCACTACGCACAATGTTTAGCAGGAATGGCATTTTCAAATGCGCTACTTGGAATAGTTCATTCCATGGCACATAAAACTGGAGCTGCATTTTCAGGAGGACATATTCCACATGGATGTGCAAATGCAATGTATTTACCATTTGTAATTAAATATAATGCAAAAGAAACTCCTGAAAGATATGCCGAAATTGCTAAGAGTGTGGGAATAGTTGGAAAATCAAATGAAGAATTGATTAAAAACTTATGTGCAAAAATTGATGAATATAATGTAAAATTAAATATTCCTAGAACTATCAAAGAATTTGGAATCGACGAAAAGGAATTTTTAGAAAAACTTTCTGAAATTGCAAAAAATTCAGTTGAGGATGCCTGTACAGGATCAAACCCAAGAAGCATCACTCCAGAGCAAATGGAAGAATTATTTAAAGCTTGTTATTATGGAACAGAAGTAACTAATTAGTCAAGTAATACGCTTGAGAAATTAAGTTAATTATTCTATTAAAATTTATAAGCAAGATATTTAGATCTTGATAAAAAGGCAAGTCATACTTGTCTTTTTATATATATAAGGAGTGAACCATGTGTATAAAATTATAAAAAAGAAAAAATTGAATAGCACAGTAGAACAAATGATAATACATGCTCCTCATGTTTCTACAAAATGTGAACCAGGGCAATTTATCATTTTGTGCACTAATGAGAATAGCGAGCGTATTCCTTTGACCATTCAAGACTACGATAGAGAAAAAGGAACTGTGTCAATAATATATCAAGTTGTAGGATATTCAACTCAAGAACTTTCAAAAAAAGAAGAAGGAGATACTATAGCACATTTTGCAGGTCCACTTGGATTAGAAAGTAATATTCATAAGAAAAAAAGAGTGCTAGGAATAGGCGGAGGAGTTGGAGCTGCTCCATTATATCCTCAAATTAAAAAGTTTAAAGAATTAGGTGTGGAATGTGACGTTATTTTAGGAGGTCGTTCAGAAGAATTTGTAATTCTTGAAGAAGAATTTAAAGGTATTTCTGATCATGTATATTGTGCAACTAATGATGGTTCCAAAGGTACACAAGGATTTGTTACAGATATTTTAAAAGATTTATTACAAAAAGGAAATATATATGATGAAGTTATTGCAATTGGACCATTAATTATGATGAAAGCAGTTGTTGATGTAACAAAACCGCTTGATATAAAAACTATGGTTTCATTAAATCCTATTATGATTGATGGGACTGGTATGTGTGGATGTTGTCGAGTAACAGTAGATGGAAAGACTAAATTTGCATGTATAGATGGTCCAGATTTTGATGGATATAATGTAGATTTTGATGAAGCTATGAAACGCCAAAGCATGTATAAGAAAGAAGAAGCTCATATTTGTAATTTAACAGGGGGGGTACGTCAATAATGAATAACAGTTTAACAAAAGTTCCAATGCCTGAGCAAGAACCAAATGTTAGAAATAAAAATTTTGAAGAAGTAACTTTGGGATATACAAAAGAAATGGCTATGGAGGAAGCAGAACGCTGTTTAAATTGCAAACAACGATTTTGTGTCGCTGGATGTCCTGTAAATGTACCAATTCCTGAATTTATACAAGAAGTTAAACAAGGAAACTTTGATGAGGCTTATAATATCATCACTAGAGAAAATGCTCTTCCTGCTATATGCGGACGTGTTTGCCCACAAGAAAATCAATGTGAAGGAAAGTGTATTCGCACAAAAAAAGGTGAAGCTGTGGCTATTGGTCGCTTAGAAAGATTTGTAGCAGATTATAAAATGAAAAAAAATGATGATAAAATTGAAAAACCAATGACAAAACCTCAAAAAGTTGCTGTTGTGGGTTCTGGTCCTGCTGGAATAACTTGTGCAGGAGAACTTGCTAAAAAAGGTTATCAAGTTACTATGTTTGAGGCACTTCATAAATTAGGTGGAGTTTTAGTTTATGGTATTCCTGAATTCAGATTACCAAAAGCTCTAGTTGAAAAAGAACTGCAAAAAGTAATTGACCTTGGAGTTAAAATCGAAAAAAATGTTATTGTTGGTCGTAGTGTTACTATTGATGAATTAAAATCCCAAGGATATGAAGCAGTATTTGTTGGAAGTGGAGCAGGACTACCAAGATTTATGCGAATTAATGGTGAAAATTTAAATGGAGTTTTTGCTGCAAACGAATTTTTGACACGTGTAAATTTAATGAAAGCATATGAATTTCCAAATAGTCCAACACCTGTATTCGTTGGAGAAAAAGTTGCTGTTGTTGGTGGTGGAAATGTTGCAATGGATGCAGCAAGAACAGCTAAAAGATTAGGTGCAAAAGAAGTTTACATTATTTATAGACGTGGAGAAGAAGAATTGCCAGCACGTTTGGAAGAAATCCATCATGCAAAAGAAGAAGGAATTATCTTTAAGCTATTATGTAATCCTGTAGAAATTCTTGGTGATAATGGATGGGTAAAAGGAATTAAGTGTGTGGAAATGGAACTTGGTGAACCAGATGCTTCTGGAAGAAGAAGTCCAGTTGAAAAGAAAGATAGTCTTTTTGAAATTGAAATGTCAACAGTAATTGTTGCTATTGGTCAAAGTCCAAACCCATTAATTAGAATGACAACACCAAATTTAGAAACTCAAAAATGGGGAGGAATTATTGTAGATGAAAAAACAATGGCTACTAGTAAAGAAGGCGTTTTTGCTGGAGGAGATGTTGTAACAGGTGCAGCAACAGTAATTCTTGCTATGGGAGCTGGAAAGCAAGCGGCTATTGCTATTGAGAAAAATTTTGAAAATTTGGATAATTAATACAACAAACTTTTAGTATAAAAAGAAAAAATTTGCTCATACTAAATTTATAACTTTTACAAAAAGGAGCTATTGATATGAAAAGAGCATTGATATTAACCTTGGGAATTATAAGTGCTATGTCTTTCGTAGGGTGTGCTGCCGGATATGATTCAACAACAGATGGATACGGAGTAGACTACTATGATGGCTATGGTGATGAATATTATGAAACTTATAACGGATATACAAATGGATACGGCGTAGATGGAACTTATATTGGACCAGGAGTAGGAAATGGTACTGGTTTAAATTATTAAGCTTATTAAGTTTAATAAAAAATTACATCACAAGGCTGCCTACGTTTTTTAGTGTAGGATGTAAGCCTTATATAAAAAGCGTCTTGAAACGGGCGTAATGCTATCAGAATGATGGTAAAGTCTTAGAGAAACTATAGTAATGTAGAAAAAAATTAGTTAATCTAAGAACCCCACTCCTAAAGGAGTGGGAGTTTCAGTCCGAAAAATTAATTCTTATTTTACTTTTAATGTTAAATATCTTCCCATTTTGGTTAATTCATTTTGTCTAAATTCATTAGATAAACTTACAAAAGTTTGTGCTTTATAAAGCTGTTCTTCTTCATTTTCTAAAAACATAAACTGTATTAATCCATTTTCAATAAATACTTTTTTAAAATTATTGCTTATTTCCCTATCAAACAAAAATTCAATTTTATTTAAAACCTCTACATGATTCCAATGAATTTTCATAATTTTATATGAACTTTTTGTAAAATTAGACCAATGATTTATATCTCTATATAATTGATCTACAATAGTTCTAAAGTCTTCACTGTCTGTCATTAGAATAGATATAATATGAAAAATCAAACTATTATTAAATTTTTCGAACCCACCTTTTGCTAAATTTGTATCTCGTAAAATTCCAGCTTCAACACATTGACTTATATTTAAGCACTGTAAAACTTCTTCGTAAACTTTGTATCTTTCTTCAAACAAAATAATTTTATTTTGTCTATCAGATATTTTGATAGTCTGCCAAATAGCAACGGCTGAACAAACAGTACTTATAGCGGTAATTAATAATAAGTAAATATCATAAGGACGCACTTGGGCGTGTGAATTTATAGCATTTACTATATCTAACATATAAAGAACTTCCTTTACTATATAATAAATTTTTCTAATTGCGATTTTAACATTTCTGATTGAGCTGTTAATTCTTCACTAACAGCGACATTTTCTTGTGAAATTGTAGTATTTTTAGCTAATTCATCTTCTAGCTGAGTAGCTCTTTTAATAATTTTGTTTAAAGCATCTTTTTGATTAATTGCGTTTTCTAATAAATATTTTGAATTTAGACGCGTTTCTTCACTAGTATGTACAATCGAATCTAAAACTTTTGATGTAATTTCAACCATTTTTTCACCTTCACCAAGACTTGCTAAATTATCATCAATCATTTTGTAAATATCATTTAAAATCTCAGTTGCTTTTATAGATAAATCTCTAATTTCTGTAGCTACAATTGCAAATCCACGTCCTGCATCACCTGCTCTAGCTGCCTCAATAGCTGCATTAAGAGCCAATAAATTAGTTTGCCCTGCAATAGCTTCGATTGAATTAATTACATTTATCATTTCTTTTATAGAATTACTTATTAACTTCATTGCTTCAACTAATTCTACCCCTGTGTTTTTACTATCAACAGCAGTTGTTGCCATATAATCCGTAATGGAGTGACTTTTATCAATGTCTTCAATGATATTCATTACATCTTGAGTTACACTAATTGTATCTTGTTTAAATATTGAAATCAATTCTGATTGATCTATTGTTAAGGTTGATAATTCTTCTGCAGCTTTTGATATTTCAGTTGCTGCACAATTTACTTCTATAGTTGAATGTTTTGTAGTTTTTATTAAATTTTTTAACATATCTGTAATATTGATAATTGAAAATTTGATTTCTTCAAAATCTCCAACATAGTTTTGAGTGGGTGTAGCTGTAAAGTTCCCCTCTGAAAATGAACCTAAAATGCTAGAAATTTCACTAATATATGAAGACATTGTACTAGACAATATATTTAAAGATGATACTAAGTTATAAGTTTCTGCACTTGGAGTAGCTATATGGCTAGTGTCAGCAGTAAGATTTCCATCTTTAATTTTGTCTAAAGTTTCAATAACCAAATTAATTGGAGCAATATATTTAGATATAATTAATTTAATAGACATACTTATAATTATAATACTTACAACAACAATCATTAAACTTATAAAACATTCTCTGAAAAATATTTCGGTTAAAAATTTTGTTTGGTATTGTGAAATAATTTTCCAAGGATTTGATTCTACATTTTGATAAAGACCATATGCATCTTCTTCAAAGACATCATTTATTTCAATCATTTCGTTTTCTTGTAAGTCTAACATCAATTCGTATTCTGGAGCAATATCTAATAAGGGTGTTATACTAGTTTCTGTAGCATTGAAGTCTTTATTTGGATGTAATAATATTTCATTATTTTCATTGATTATAAAAACATAAATGCCGTCTTTATAAGATAGACCTTCTACTAGTTGAGCTAATATTGTCATTGTTACATCTGTCCCAACAACACCTACTATTTGACCTTTAGTGTCTAAAACTTTATGTGAAAAAGTTATAATAGTTTCTCCAGAGTCAGCATCTTTATAAGGATCAGTTATATATGCTTCATCTGAATTTATAGCACCTTTATACCACTCTCTTTCAGAAAGAATGAAATCATTTGAAGGGGTCCATCCTTTTGAATGAACAATCTCCTTACCATTTGAAAAATATACTGCATGTGCATCTTCTTTATTTTCATTTTGTGCATGAATGTAATTTTTGAAATTTTGAATATCATATAAATTTGCAGTTTGCCCTAGGCTTGTTGCTAAAGTCTTTACAAATCTATTATTGTCCTTTACCCAACCACTTAAATATCCAGTGCCAATTTCAGCATTGTTAAATATTATAGTTCGTGCTATTGAAAATTCTTGTTTTAATCCTGTTATTAAATTAAATATCGTACTAAATAGTAATAATGATATTGTTACTATACTAAAAAGCTGTTTAATCTGTTGACTTAATGTCTTGTGCTTCATATTTTCCTCCTACTTATATTATAAATGTATCTATTTGAGATTTTAAAGTTTCTGATTGAGATGCTAATTCTTGGCTTACAGATACATTTTCTTGAAAAATTGTACTATTTTTGGAAATTTTCTCTTGAAGTTCTTCTGCTCTTAAACTAATTCTGTTCAAGGCTTCTTTTTGTTTTAATGCATTTTCTAAAACTTGTTTTGAATTTTCACGTGTTTGTTCACTTACATGACCAATATTGTCTATAGCAGAAGATGTAAGCTCAACCATCTTTTCGCCTTCTGTAAGACTATTTAAATTTTCATTTATCATATCATAAATATCATTTAAAATATCTGATGTTTTTATAGATAAATCCCTAATTTCTGTAGCTACAATTGCAAATCCTTTTCCAGATTCACCTGCTCTAGCTGCCTCAATTGCAGCATTTAAAGCTAATAAGTTGGTTTTACCTGCAATAATTTCTATTGATTTTATTACTTCGACCATTTCCTTAATAGAAACTCCTATAATTTTCATGGCTTCTACTAAATCTGCTCCAATAACTTTACTTTCTTGAACTATTTCATCCATATTATTTGCTATTTTGTAATTTTTGTCAATATCTTCAATTATATTGATTATATCATGTGTTACTCCTACAGTATCTTGTTTAAAGTCAGTTATCAATTGAACTTGGTCCACAGTTAAGGCTGCTAGGTCTTCTGCAGTTTTAGAGATATTAGTAGCTGCATGATTTACAGATGATGTTGATAATTTTGTACTTGTAATTAAGTTATTAAGCATTTCTGTTATGCCTAATAAAGAAGTTTTAATTGCACCAAAATCTCCTATGTAAGTTTGAGCAGTACTAGCAGTAAAATCTCCCCTTGAAAAAGAGCCTAAAACATTTGAAATTTCATTAATATAAGACGACATTGTTTTTGATAATATATCTAATGAAGAAACAAGATTATAAGTTTCTTGGCTTGGAGTGGGAATATGGCTTATGTCAACATTTAAATGTCCATTTTTAATCTCATCAAAAGCTTCCATTACTAGGTTGATTGGTGTTATGTATTTAGATATAACTACTTTTATAGCTATAAAAATAATTATTATCCCACCAATAATAAAGCTTAAACTACTTAAACATTGTATAAATAATTCTTGTACTAAATATGAAGTTTGATAATGAGAAATTACTTTCCAAGTAGTATCAGGTATATTTAAATAAAGCGCATATGTATCTTTGTCAAAACTATCTTTTATCGTTAATATTTTGTTTTCTGGTTCACTAAGAAGCCTATTATAATCCACATTTGTATCTAATAAATTGGTTACTTCATTCTCTGTTGGCTTAAACTCTTCACTAGGATGTAACATTATATCATTATTTTGGTTTATAACAGTAATATAAATTCCTTTCTCAGTGGACATTTCCTTTACAAGCTCTGTTAAAGTTGTCATATATATGTCCATGGCTAAAACTCCAAGTAAATTTCCATTCGGGTCTGTTACTTTATGAGATACAGTTATAACTTGGCCTCCAGTATCTGCATCTAAATAGGGATCTGTAATATAACATCCATCTGTTACTAGTGCTTGTTGATACCATATTCTTTGGGTTGCATCATAATCTTCCTCTGGAATCCATCCCGTGTGATCAATAAAATCTCCTTTTTCTGACGCAAAATACATTAAATCTTTAGTTGTTTTTGCATAATTTTGTAACTCAAGATAATCATTCAATGATTTTAGATCATGAATAAATTCTCTATTACTCAATTCTAAAGCAATTGTTCTTACAAATCCTGTCCTATCAACTATCCATCCATTTAAATATCCCAAAGAAATTTCTGCATTATTTTCTATTGTAGTTTTGTATATATTAAGTCGCAAGTTTAATCCTGACATTAATTGGAGTAAACTGTTACTTAATATTAGTAATATTACTACTACACTGAAAATTATTTTAATTTGTTGTCCTAATGCTTTTCTTTCCATATTTATTTTTCCTCCTTTATTCTATATGTAATATTATATAATAAATTAAATTTTTTTACAATATTACACCCATACTTGTTCTTATATTTTAATGTAATATTAAAAACCCTTAAGCACTTTACTCAAGGGTTCAAAATTATTTTTTATCCTCATTTTTCTTGTCAGTTTTACTTTCTTCTTTAGCATCTTCTTTTTCAGACATCCATAATTCAACTTTTTGTTTTATTGCTGCTTTTAAAGCTTTTCCTTCTTCTTTAGTAATCTTTTCAGATTTAACGCCTTCTTTTATTACTTTACAATACTCTTTATATAAAGTTTTTTTGAATTTCTTAACGGGTATTTCTGATTCTTCTAATACATCAATTAATTTTTTTCCTTCTTTAATTTTCGTCTCTAGTTCTTCAGGTGTTACGCCAAGCTTCTCTAAACTTGTTTGGATAACTTTAAAATTGTCGATCGAAAATACTTCACTATCTGCCTTCTCTTTTTTCTCTGATTTTTTAGCATCATCTTTTTTAGTATCTTCTTTTTTCTCTGGTTTTTTAGCATCCTCTTTTTTTGCATCTTCTACTTTTTTAGCATTTTCTGGTGTATTATTTTCCTCAGTTTTTTCTGGAGTTGTTGCTTGAGGAGTTGTTGCTTGAGGAGTTGGTGGAGTTGTTTCGGTTGACGGTTTTGCAGTTTCTGAAGTTGTTGTTGCTTGACAAATTTGAGTACTTCCAGTTGTGTTAGCACGTGGTGCAGTACCACATGCTAATATTGGCGATGCCCCTATACATATTGAAAGTGCTGTAACTGCTAATTTTATCTTGCGGTTCTTCATTTTAATTTATCCTCCTTATTCACGATAATGAGTAAGAGCACAATGTGCTATAATTCATTATTTGTTCTATAAGTTATAGGATATGATTATTTAGTTTTTCTATTCTTCCAATTTTATCCATGATAAGTATGGGTATAATCAGGTTAAAATCTAGTTATTTTTTAAAATTGTCGATCGAAAATACTTCACTATCTGCCTTCTCTTTTTTCTCTGATTTTTTAGCATCATCTTTTTTAGTATCTTCTTTTTTCTCTGGTTTTT
>LJHD01000112.1:10592-24599 GCA_001983475.1 Candidatus Epulonipiscium fishelsonii
AGTTGTGTTAGCACGTGGTGCAGTACCACATGCTAATATTGGCGATGCCCCTATACATATTGAAAGTGCTGTAACTGCTAATTTTATCTTGCGGTTCTTCATTTTAATTTATCCTCCTTATTCACGATAATGAGTAAGAGCACAATGTGCTATAATTCATTATTTGTTCTATAAGTTATAGGATATGATTATTTAGTTTTTCTATTCTTCCAATTTTATCCATGATAAGTATGGGTATAATCAGGTTAAAATCTAGTTATTTTTTAAAATTGTCGATCGAAAATACTTCACTATCTGCCTTCTCTTTTTTCTCTGATTTTTTAGCATCATCTTTTTTAGTATCTTCTTTTTTCTCTGGTTTTTTAGCATCCTCTTTTTTTGCATCTTCTACTTTTTTAGCATTTTCTGGTGTATTATTTTCCTCAGTTTTTTCTGGAGTTGTTGCTTGAGGAGTTGTTGCTTGAGGAGTTGGTGGAGTTGTTTCGGTTGACGGTTTTGCAGTTTCTGAAGTTGTTGTTGCTTGACAAATTTGAGTACTTCCAGTTGTGTTAGCACGTGGTGCAGTACCACATGCTAATATTGGCGATGCCCCTATACATATTGAAAGTGCTGTAACTGCTAATTTTATCTTGCGGTTCTTCATTTTAATTTATCCTCCTTATTCACGATAATGAGTAAGAGCACAATGTGCTATAATTCATTATTTGTTCTATAAGTTATAGGATATGATTATTTAGTTTTTCTATTCTTCCAATTTTATCCATGATAAGTATGGGTATAATCAGGTTAAAATCTAGTTATTTTTTAAAATTGTCGATCTTTTTTATATTTAGTTAATATTAAATAAGGAAGTAACCTTTTCAAGCGAGGTGAGATATGTATAATAATATTTTAAAGTGCAACAATTGTGGATATGATATGTATGGTCATGAACTTGTATCAAATATAACAGATCCAGATTTGTATAATAATGCAACTGATATTGGATACTTTAACGATGATACTGTGTTATCTTTTAGTAAAAAAGATGTTAGTGATATTATCTGTCCATTTTGCAATGAAAAAGGCAATTGGTCATAATAGAATAAGAAAGGATTGCACTCTATGCTTTCCTTCCTTATTAAAAAAATCCTCCTAATACTTGTGCTTTCATGTAATTCCTCCTAATATATAATGTTTTCAGTCGTAATTCAATTCTATATCAGTATTCATAGTATTACTTCTTCTACTATATAATACATTTATTATTTTTCATATACTTACCAAAAAAATGACGGTGTACAAATCTAACACTTCCTATATTAATGTGTTCTTTATTTAGATATATTTCAAATTTATAATTTTGTACCATTATAGATTTTACCTCACTTTCCTTGATTTTCAATATATTTTTTTATTATATCAATAGCCACTCCCCCTGTAGTGATTAAACAATAAAAAATCGTTGTATTTTATTATTATGAACAAAAAACCCTAGATTTATAATCCAAGGCTTAATTTACATAAATAATTTTTAGTTATATTTCAATATAAAAATCAGATCAATAACCTTTATATCTTAGTACATAAGCACATAATCTTATTATCTATAAACTTATGCTTATTACTTGATATCCTAATTTATCTATTACTTGATACGTGAATCTTTGTTTTACCTGTCTTGAAATAGTATCTAGTAAAACTTCTTCATCATTGATATTTCTAACAATTAAACTTATTTCTGTTTCATTATTTTTTAAAACTTCATTCATTATAGGAGAAACTTCTTCAATAAAATCTATATAATATATACCATCTAGTGGAATATCTAAATTTAATAATTGAGCCTCTGTATATATACTTGGTGTATAATCTTCTTTTTCCCAGATATGGGTTTTATTCATGTATTCATCTGTTTCATTAAAATAATCCAAATAAGTCCCAATGGTTTTACTATCTTGATCCGCCCAAGTAACATCAAGATGATATGAATTTCCATCAATCTCAATTTTATTCCAAGCATGTGGGATGCCATCTGCTGTACCTGAAATTATTTCTGTCGGAATTCCCACGGAATTACAAATGTACATCATTAATTTTGAATATCCATCACATACAGCAACACCATTCATTGCTCCATATAAAGTATGAGTTATATCAGGTAATACTTCGCTAAAGTCGTATTGTATATTTTCAATTAAATACTTATAAGTTTCATATTCTCTTTCATAATTTTTCATATCCGTCGAAAATAATTGATTTGGTAATGCTGAATACATAGAATCCCATGTTTTTTCATAGTAACTTAAATGTTCAGTATCAGGGTAGTCTAGTTCTAATTCAATAAGAGTATCTTTAGACATTGTTGCAGTTAATTGATATCCTTCAAAGACCAGCTTTGGGTACTTATAAATTAAACCCTCAGCTATCTCAAATATGTCTTGATTTAAAACATTTATATCAGTATATTGTTTATTCAACTTCAAAGTAACGTTCGGTAAAAAATTCTCGAATGTCATCTTTAAAGCTTCCTCTATATCTTGTTTACTTTCAACAATCCAATATTTATTTATATTTCCCACAATCTCAAATGAAATAACATTTGTTTTATTATCTATTGTATATGCCAAAAAATATTTTCCTGGTAAATAAATTTTTGTATCTTCTAAAATAGGAATAGCTTTACTACCATCCCTTGATAAATACATTTTTCCTTCAACTTTTTTTATTAGATATGATGCATCTATCTCTCCTAAATCTGTAAAAAAATTTTTATTTTCCAGTGTATCAGGGCTTAAAATAATAGTTTTTTTATCCAGTGAAATAATATTATTTTCAGTTAAAACATCTATTGTTGGTTCAGCCTTATCAAGATATTTAGCAGTCATATTTATCAAAAAATCTGTTTGAAAAACTACTATTAAAAATGAAATTATCGCAAATAATATTGTTTTTATATAATTTATTGTCATAAATTCCCCCCTTATAAAAACAAGTTTTGCCATATATTGGTACTCTTAAACACTATTCATTATATATATTTGAAAAGTTAATTTTCATTATTATAGGCTCAGCTTTGTTTTCTTCACTATTAAGAATAACATTATTTGTATAATAATAATATATTACAGTATAAACTATCTAATGGAAGTTGATTATAGTGGTTCTCATGTTATGACCCAACCTATCAAGCTTGTAAGTTTACTATTAAGACTAAAAATCTATTTATTTAAAAAGGGTTAATCTTTAATCCGCACGGAGCAACACCCCGAACCCTAAGTATTATTCATGATAAAGAGAAGAAGACGATTAATCACATTTAGTATTCTGAAAAAGTAGTTTTAATGCAATTAGCTAACACAAAACTTTTATATTGTTTTTTTCATTTTATTCCTCCATTCTTAACAAGAAGTCAAGATCATATGTTGTAGATAAGAAGTGATCAGTAGATCTATTATTCCGCTTATATATAAATAAGTATGCCAATTATCAGTTTTAAAGTATAACAAACATATTTAATAAGACCTTGATATAATGAGGTCTTGATACAATACTACACAAATTTTCAGCAAAAATCTATTTTTTTGTAAATTAAGCAGAAACATTATCCATTTTATCCCTTGGATATTAAAAAAATCACCTTATAAATTATTATAAAGTGATTTTTACTTTCTATTAAATTAAATCTGTATTATCTAGTAAGAGTTTTAAGTAATAATGATCTTTTATTACCTTTTCAAGTTCAAATTCTGCTTGTTCATATTGTAACTCAGATTTAGCGAAATCTAATTTTGAAATTGTTCCAGCATCAAGTTTAATTTTATTTGATAACATTTCATTTTTTAATATATCAATATTTTCCGTCATAGAACTATAACTATCTTCTATTTGTTTTACATTTAAGTAATATTGATCTAAAGTATTCACCATGGCTTCTTTTGCTAAATCAATATTATCTTCTGCCAATTCTATGCTTTCTTCTTTTCGCATTACAGCATAATAATCATAATCCAATCCTTGAACAGGTCTTATCTCTGCTAAGTCTACATTTTGTTCTGCTTGCCATACTGATAAAGATGTATCTGCTTTTCTTTCCAAGAAATGTTCTGCTCCCTCTGAGTGTTCGTATTCTTCGTATACTATCTTGGGCTTTTCTAAAACAAAACGTTGAGGTTCTATTTCCATCATATTGCATATGTCTTCAAATTTTTCATCAATGTCATCTTCTAATTGCTTTAAGCTTAATTGTTCATTTTCAAGTTGTAATTGTAACGAACTAAGTTGTAACTCAGAAGCCATGCCTGCTTCTTCCATTATCTTTGCTTTTAATATATCTTTCTCTGTTTGATCAATAGTTTTAATTTGCAGATGTCTTTCTTTTTCAGCTATTAAAATATCATCAAAAAGTTTGCTTAAGTCATATTTTATTTTATCAACAATAATTTCTTCTTCTTTATCTAAGTTGTCTAGATTAAACTGTACAAGTTTATAATCATATTGATTCGATAAATCTCCATTAAAACCTCTCCAAGCTTCTTCAAGATTTAAATTTTCGCTTTTTTCTTTACGTTCATTTATCTCTAAATCATCACTTCTTGCAATCGACACACTAATTGCTTCCTCAAGAGTTAAAATAGGTGGTTCTGTTGTCGTCCCTTCTTCAAAAACTACAACAGGCATATTTTCTGGAGTACTTTTATCAACTGTTGGCATTGGTGGAGTTTTTTGTACCGTTATTATTAATATGTCACCTTCACTTGCAGTAACCGTAATTGGTGTACAAATTAAAAGTGTGGCTAAAATTGCTAAAAACTTTTTCATACGAATTCCTTTCTTTTATTTTATTTCATAGAGTTTTATTATTCATATCTCAGTGCTTCAATTGGATCAAGTTTCGATGCTTGATAAGCTGGATAAACTCCAAATGTAATTCCTATAAAACTCGAAGTGCCTACAGAGAATATAATCATAATAGGTGTTAGTGTAACTGTCATATCCATCAGTGCACCAACTAACAGTCCTCCAGAATATCCAAATAAAAGTCCTATTAGTCCACCAAGCCAAGTAAGTATTATTGCTTCAACTAAAAATTGGGTCAATATCTCTCCATTTGTAGCACCAATTGCTTTTCTAATCCCTATTTCTCTAGTTCTTTCTTTAACAGTTACAAGCATTATATTCATAATACCAATGCCCCCAACAAGAAGTGAAATTCCTGCAACAAAGCTTATAAATAATGTTAACATATCTAGCACAGAATTAATTTGATCAATAATTTGAACTGCTGCTGTAGCATTATAATTTCCATCAGTTCTATGACGTTTATCTAAAAACCTTCCAATTTGATATGCTATTTCATTGGGATCATATGCATCATTCACTTTTACTCCAGCTAAATAAGTCTTTTCACTTTTGTTTCCAACAAGCTGAGTCATTGCTGTATATGGCATATATGCAAAAAGAGGAATATGTTCTTCAGGCATTCCAGGAAAATCTACAGACTCAACTAATCCAATAACTTCAAAGCTATCTGTATATCCATTAACACTTATCTCTATAGTTTTTCCTAGTATAGTTTCTGCATCAGAATGACCAAACATTACTGGTCCATACTTGTCAGATAAAACAACAACTTTTGCCTTTGCTCTATCTTCTGCCTTTGTAGTCATTCTTCCAGCAACAATTTCTATATGTTGTATAGCATCATAATTATAAGGTACTCCCAATATTTGTAACATTCTTTCTTCATCTTTATAATTACGTGGCCACTCTACAGTTGTATCATATGCAACTGCTGTATCAACCTCTTTCATTTCTTCAATTGCTTCAATATCCTCTTTTGTAATTAAATATTCGTACCGAGTATCTTTAAGTTCTATCATAACAGTTCCTTTTCCTATATCAGAAAAAGTGTCATTTACCATTGCCGTTACACCATCTCCAACAGATAAAACCATTATAACTGAGCCAATTCCTATAAACATTCCTAGCATGGTTAGAAATGTTCTTAGCTTGCTACCCAAAAGCTGTTGAAATGCTCCTTTTATACATTCCTTTAAGCTCATCAATCACACTCCCTATTCTATTATAGATTGATCAATAGGTACGTCCTCAATTATTTTTCCATCTCTAAACACCACCTTTCTTTTGGTATAAGCAGCAACCTCTGGTTCATGAGTTACCATTACAATAGTTACACCTTCATTATTTAGCCCTTGAAAGATTTTCATAATTTCAGTAGTTGATTTACTATCCAAATTTCCTGTTGGTTCATCTGCTAAAAGAATAGCTGGTCTATTTACCAAAGCTCTTGCAATAGCAACACGCTGTTTTTGTCCTCCAGATATTTCATTTGGAGTATGTTTAAGACGATTACCTAGCCCAACTTTTTCTAGTGCTTCTGTTCCACGTCTATTTCTTTCTCTAGGTTTAACCTTTGCATACATCATTGGCAGTGCTACATTCTCTAAAATAGTTAGCTTGGGTAAAAGATTAAATGATTGAAATACAAACCCTATCTTTTCGTTTCTAATACGAGAATATTCATTTTGTTTAATCTTAGATACATTAACTCCATCAAGAATGTATGTTCCATCAGATGAATGGTCTAGGCACCCTAAAATTTGGAGAAATGTACTTTTACCTGAACCAGATGTACCCATAATAGATACAAATTCTCCTGCTTTAACTTCAAATTTTACATCAAATAATGCTTGTAATTCTAAATGACCATTTCTATATATTTTATTTAAGTGCTCAATATATATCATTTTTTCACCTTCTTATTTTATTAATTTATGTATTGAATAAATGCTGATGATAAATCTTTAATTTCTAATCTATGAATAAAAAAGTAAACAACTTTTAAAGCGTTGGGGTCGCAGACCCCAATCAGCCTAAATTACCTAATCTTTTGTTGTAAACAAATATTATTACACTATAAAGAAACCAACTTCATTAGTTAAATGTACTAAATGAAAATGAGTTATTCAACAACCTATAATTGTTATAATTATTTTTTTCAACAAAGCCTGTAGCTAATTATATGTTTCTTTTTTTTGTAGTAATTCCATCTCCCAATCTAACTAGTTCTTCTATATTTTTAAATTTTGCTGGACCTCTCTTTCCTGGAGTAGGTTGGTCTTCATCATTAGTTTCATCTTCGCTAGTAGCTTCGTCTTCACTAGCATTCTCGTCTTCAGTGGCAGCTTGGTCTTCGCTAGTAGCTTCGTCTTCAGTAGTAGCTTCGTCTTCAGTAGTAGCTTCATCTTCAGTAGTAGTTTCATCTTCAGTAGCAGTTTCATCTTCAGTAGCAGCTTCGCTTTCAGTGGCAGTTTCATCTTCAGTAGCAACTTCGTCTTCAGTAGCAGCTTCATCTTCTATTATAGTTGGCAAATTATATACTATGCCTTCAATAGGCCTATAATTCACAACTGTTCCAGTATCTAAATTTTCAGTTGGATTTGTAACAACCATTTCACCTTCTTTAACATTTGAAACTTCAATATACCTTGTGTTAGAACTTCCTTCTGTAACATAACGTTTTTCTAGTGTAAAATCATCTTTCACTATGTATAAATATGCTTTATCGTCATCATCTCTCATTGTTGCAAGAAGTGGAACTGCCACAACTTCCTCAGCCTTATCTAAAGTAAGACGTACATCAACTGTTAGTCCTGGACGTAATCCTGTTAATTCACCCTCAATAACAAGTTCTACTTCCACAGAAGCAGAATTTCCATCTGCACTTATAATGGCATTAGGTGCAACTTTGGTAACAGTTGCAGGTACTTCAATAACTTCAGAACCATCATACTTTATAGTAGCCAATAGTCCTTTCTCTAATTGAGATGCATAAAAATCTGATACATTCGCAACTACTTTCAATTTACTATCATCCATAACTTTTAAAACTGCTGTTCCTGGATTTACATAAGCCCCTTCTTCAACAAAAACTTCTGTAACAATTCCTTCAATATTTGATACAATTTCATCTTCAATTTGTTCAAGTTCAAGATAAATATTTTCTTTATTTACTTCTTGAATAGCTATCTCATTTTTTAAAGTTTTTCTTTTTTGATCATCCATAATATCTATTATTTTACCATTTACAATATCAATTTGGTGTAAAGCACTTTCAAGTTGCAACTCTAATATAGGTCTATTGTTTTCATAAGTTTTTATTTGTGTTTGTAGTTGTGTTTGGCTATCTAAAATTTTATCAATATTATGTTGGGCATTGACTATATCACTATTTGCTCTATCTAATGCATTTTTTGCATTAGTTATGTCATTATTTGCTTTATCAACTGCAATTTTGGCATTATCAACTGCAATTTGAGCATTATCAACCGAAATTTGAGCACTATCAATTGCCATTTGAGCAGTATCCAATCCAATCTTAGCATTTTCCAAAGCAATTTGAGCATTATCTAATCCAATTTGAGCATTATCTAAAACAAGCTGGGCATTGTCAACTGTAATTTGAGTATTATCCAGATTAATTTGAGCATTTTCCAAAGCAATTTGAGCATTATCTAATGCCATCTGAGCATTATCTACATCAAGTTGAGAGCCCAATCCTTCATCATATAACTTTAATTTTAAATTGTAATCTTTTTCTTTTAAATCATAGTCTTTTTGTGCTAAATCATAATTTTTTTGTAAAACAGCATAGTTCTTTTCTTTAACGGCATAATCTTTTACTTTAACATCATAATCTTTTTCTTTAACTATATAATCTTTCTCCTGAACAGTATAATCTTTAACTTTAACATCATAATCTTTTACTTTAATATCATAATCTGTTTGAGCTAGTTGATAATTTTTTTGAACAACTTCAAGGTTTTTCTGTGAAACTTCATAATTTTTTACAGCTAAATCATAACTTTCTTCGTATCCACTCAAAGCATTTCGAGCTAAATTGAGCGAATCCTTGGCAATAGTTAAATCTCCATCTGTTAGTATTAAAGAATTTTGAGCTGTTAAAATATTTGCATCAAGATCTTGAATAGCTTTATCTGCTTGAGCTTTTGAATTTTGAGCCGATAAAATTTCAGCTTCTGTATGGGGATTATCAATTTGTTCCATTGATATTTGAGCATTCGCTATTTGTAGATCTATTGACTCAATTTGTTTATTTAAGTTTTCTTTAAGTTCTGTTTCGTCTTCAAATGTAATAATTACATCACCCACTGCAACATAATCTGAAACTTCTTTATGTACTGTTAATATTCTATTTGTACTTTCAGCATATATAATTTCTGTATTATCCGCTTCCAATCTACCACTTATTGTCACTGAAGTTTCAATATCTTGAAGACTTGCTAAATCTACATTGACTGTTTTTTCAGCTTCTGCGGGACCAAGTATTTGAACCTCAATATTTTGTTTTGGTTGTAATATTCCTGAATATGACACATATCCAATAGCAGATGCTAGTATTACTATTCCTAAAATTTTTTTACTGCTTGAAACTTTTTTCCTCATGGTTTTCCTCCCGTTTAATCACACCATATTTTATAAAGTCTAGTTGAATTAAGTAATCTTCTAAGGCTTTTTCTAATGTTAAGTTTTGCATAATTCCGTTCAATATATTATGTCCCATTATATCTGTTACAAGAATATATAATTTATTAAATTCAAAATATGTATTAATATTTAATTTCTCTAAATCAAACTTATGCATAAATTTTTTTGAGCAATATGTATCATTAACTTTAAAAATCTGATTTTTTATAATCAATTCATTTGATTTTTTTAACATTAACATTATATGTTCATTTTCTTTTTTTAACAAGTTTACATATTGAAACTCGAACATTCGCTTAAATGTAGAAAAAAAATCTCCTTTTTCTTCTTTTATTATTTGTTTCATTATTTCAATGTTTTCAGTTTGCAATTCTTCTATAATCGCCAAAAATATATCAACAGGTGTATCAAAATATTGATAGAAACTTCCTCTTGAAATTCCCGTTGCATTTATTATATCTGAAACTTTTATAGAAGTTGCTGAAGTATTACATAAAACTTGTATAGATTTTTCTAATATCATCTTCTTTTTATCTGGTTTTAAATTATTAAAGGTATTTTTTATCATATATCACCTACTTTTTTATCCAATCGCAAAAAATATACACATTAGAATATGTATAGCACAGTTAACATTTATTATATATGACATTATGTCATTTTGCAAGCACTTTTTATTCAATAAATCCTAGGAAAAGACCAAAGAGCTTTTTCCCTTATTTTTAGCATTAACTGTTAATTTGTTTTTTGTTTTATGAATTAATTTTAATCAAAAAACACCGTACAGAAAGTCACATCTTTAATTTAAACACTACAATTTTTATGCAACAGTCCACTATATAATAATTTGTATGTTATAAAAAATAAAATATCCAAGGAATTTTATTTTTCTTTAATTTAAAATTCTTGAATATAATTGCTAATATGATTCATAAATCTGTATAATAAATATATTTGATACAAATAATGTTTATATGATTTGTTTTATGGCAATAATCACATAAAAAGCTGCATATTAGTGGTTTCTAAAAATAAACATTTTGGAGTAAAACTTCTGAGCAATTTTTAATTGCGAATATTCCATATGGTTGATAATTTTTAAGTAACTATAGAAATCGAACGACTAAAGGCTATAAAAATCAACTTAAATTTAAAAAGTATTTCCTAATGCTTATGCAGATGAGATAAGCGGTTTAGGGTTACACCCCATTAGAGTAGCTATTTAGAAATAAATAGTGGCTAATATATAATATTTAACAAAAGTTTTAATTGATTTTATTATTTTTGTTAACTTAATAACTATGGCAAACAAGTTAACTATTGTATAAAAGGCAACTATAGAAGTGAAAATATTCTCTATTTCAATAAAATTAAATAAAGGATAGTTTTTCAGTCTTAAATTCTATAAAAAGGAGTAACAATATGTTAGATATCGCAATAATTGGAGCAGGACCAGCAGGACTTTCAGCAGGGATAAACGCAAAAATAAGAAACAAAAATGTAAAAGTATTTGGTAATCCGTTTAATACTAGTTACGCATATAAAGCAGAGCGAATTGACAATTATCTTGGAATGTATGGCGTTTCTGGACAAAACTTAATAAAAAGCTTTATAGAACATGCAAAAAAAATGGAACTAGAAATTTTTGAAGGACGTGTAATTGAAATCTATGATATGGGTGGAACATATACTTTAAATGTAAATAATAATTTTTTTGAAACTAAAACTGTAATTTTAGCAAATGGAATTACAATGGATAAATCTTTAGAGGGCGAAACTAAATTTTTAGGTAAAGGTGTAAGCTATTGTGCAACTTGTGATGGACCATTATATAGAGGAAAAACGGTTGCATTAATTGGTGACAGTCCAGTGGCTGAGGAAGATGTAAATTATTTATCAGAAGTTTGTGAAAAGGTATACTATATTCCTACTTACAAGGAAATTGACAAAGTAAATAGCCAAGTTGAGGTAATTAAATCAAAGCCAGAAGCAATTGTAGGAGATAAAACTGTTGAGAATTTGAAATTAAAAGATAAGAATTTAGATGTGAGTGGTGTTTTTATTGTAAAAGAAAGTGTCCCAACAACTATATTGTTAAATGGACTTGAAATGGAAAATAACTCAATAAAAGTAAATCATTTTATGGAAACAAATCTAAAAGGAGTTTATGCTGCAGGAGATTGTACTGGTAAACCATTTCAAGTTTCAAAAGCTGTTGGCGAAGGCACCACAGCTGGATTGCAAGCAGTTAAATATCTAGATAATAATGCCTAAAACATATTATTATATATTTTTGGATAATATCTATCAAATTGTAATCTGAAAAAGCGAACAATGTTCGCTTTTCATGAAACATATTGTCTACTCTTCAGAAGGAACTCCTGCTTCAGTTTTCCATTCTTCAAATTTTTCCATAGTAGCTTTATATGTGTCAAATGAAATCGAAGGCAATCCTGCACCTGTTTCAAGGTCCATACCTGCAGCTTCGAATCCTTTTTTTACTGCATTTTGCATCTTTTCTATCATTTCTGGGTCATCACCAGCAAATGCTTTTGCCATTTCCATAAGTCTGTCAGAAACAGCTTCTACTGAATATGCCCCACCTGGAGCAATTGCTTCTGCAGCTCCTTCAGGTGTTGTTGCCATTGGAGGAAGTGCATTGTCCATACTACCAAATATTTCTTTTAAAATATCTGTATTTCCACTGTACCCAGTTCCAGTTTGATTTGAAATGTTATTTTTAACAAAATCTTGTATCAGTTGTTTTTTGTTTTCTTCATTTTGATTTTGCATTTGTTCAACATAAGATGCAATTTTGTTTTGTTGTGTTTCTTTATCAGTTTGAGTTTTTGTTGTAGTTGGTTTATTATATGTAGCTGACTGAGTTGCTGAAGAGCTTGTTTGATAACTATCAGTTTGAGTTTCCTTAGTATTATGTTGTTTTGAAGAAATTTTATACATTTTCGTTGAGTTTATTGATTGGTCTTGATAATTTGAGCCTATTCGCATTAATACCCTCCTAAATATAATTAAATATATAAATTTATTTATAATAAAAAAATTATAAACATATTAATTATATCGTGTATTTATAATATATCTTTAGTGCATTTAAAAGTTATATAAAAATAACTCCACCTATCACTAGTGCATTATTAACAATCCCATGATGAGATACATAAAAGTACGGGGATTTTTGTGTTATTTTCCATAGATAGTACTTGAATCTAGATACAGTAGAATGAATATTTATGCAATTGAAGCTAGAAAATCTTTGAATTTTTAATCTGAATAAATTCATTTAGCTATAATTTGCACAAATAAATATTCATAATTCATAAATTATTAGCTGTAATTCAAGAATCACGAATTTATAAACAATGTTGCTCCTGAATCATGAAAAAATATAAAATTGTTTTTTCCCTTATTTTTTTTAATAAACCTACAAATGCTACTACTGAACCTCCCACCCCTAAAATGAAAGGGAGTGGGTTTTACACCCTTCTTCTATAAAAAGAAGATATATTTAAACTCTGATTTTATTTAGGATATGAGTTTTTGTTGGAAACCCTGATTACTTATACAAGCTTTTAATTCTGGATAGAATCTCTGATTTTATTTAAGATATGAGTTCTTACTGGAAACCTTGATTGTTTATACAAGCTTTTAATTCTGGATGGAATATCTAATTTTATTTAAGATATGAGTTCTTACTGGAAACCTTGATTGTTTATACAAGCTTTTAATTCTGGATGGAATCTCTAATTTTATTTAAGATATGAGTTCTTACTGGAAACCCTGAGCGTTTATACAAACTTTGAATTTTGAATGGAATATCTGATTTTATTTAAGATATGAGTTCTTGCTGGAAACCTTGATTGTTTATACAGACTTTTAATTCTGGATGGAATCTCTGATTTTATTTAAGATATGAGTTTTTACTGGAAACCTTGATTGTTTATACAGACTTTTAATTCTGGATGGAATCTCTGATTTTATTTAAGATATGAGTTTTTGCTGGAAACCCTGAGCGTTTATACAAACTTTGAATTTTGAATGGAATATCTGATTTTATTTAAGATATGAGTTTTTAAGATATGAGTTTTTAAGATATGAGTTTTTGCTGGAAACCTTGATTGTTTATACAAACTTTTAATTTTGAATGGAATATCTGATTTTATTTAAGATATGAGTTTTTACTGGAAACCCTGAGCGTTTATACAAACTTTTAATTCTGGATGGAATATCTGATTTTATTTAAGATATGAGTTCTTGCTGGAAACCTTGATTGTTTATACAGACTTTTAATTCTGGATGGAATATCTGATTTTATTTAAGATATGAGTTTTTGCTGGAAACCCTGAGCGTTTATACAGACTTTGAATTTTGAATGGAATATCTGATTTTATTTAGGATATAGTACAGAAATCTGTATAATATATATATAATATATTTGATATTTTTTACAAATAATGTTTATATAATTTGTTTTAGGGC
>LJHD01000113.1 GCA_001983475.1 Candidatus Epulonipiscium fishelsonii
TAGTATAAAAAAATATTTTGAGATTGACTATGCAAGTTAACAATAGGCTCTCCATAATTTAGTTCCTAAACAAATTCCAGTTACTCCATCCAGTTATTAACTTCCTATCTACATTCAGCTGCTTCATCCAGTTATTAACTTTCTATCCACACTCAGCTTTTCCATCTAGGTATTAACTTCCTATCTATATTCAGGTTTTCCATCCAGGTATTAACTTTCTATCCAGACTCAGGTTTTCCATCTAGGTATTCCATTCCTATCTACATTCAGGTTTTCCATCTAGGTATTCCATTCTTATCTACATTCAGCTGCTTCATCCAGGTATTAACTTTCTATCCACACTCAGTTTTTCTATCTAGGTATTCCATTCCTATCTACATTCAGGTTTTCCATCTAGGTATTCCATTCCTATCTACATTCAGGTTTTCCATCTAGGTATTAACTTTCTATCTACATTCAGCTTTTCCATCCAGTTATTAACTTTCTATCTACATTCAGGTTTTACATCTAGGTATTCCATTCCTATCTACATTCAGGTTTTACATCTAGGTATTCCATTCCTATCTACATTCAGCTGCTTCATCCAGGTATTAACTTTCTATCCACACTCAGCTTTTCTATCTAGGTATTAACTTCCTATCTACATTCAGCTTTTCCATCCAGTTATTCTATTCCTATATAAATTCAGCTGCTCCATTAAGTTATTGACTTCCTATCCACACTTAGCTTTTTTATCTATCTTCTTTTAGTATTATCATTTATAGATTTATTAAAAAAATAAGATAAAAAACTATTTTGTCTTTTTTCATGATTCAGGAATAACAGCTTTCTTCACGTTGTTCATAAATTCGGGGTTCCTGAATTATAGCTAATAATTTATAAATAAAGAATATTTATTTGGATAAATTATACATTAATAAGTTTATTCAAATTAACTAAAGATAAAAAAAATAAAGAGTTTCCAGCTTCAATTGTATAAACATTCATTACATTGCATTTATATTCAAGTGCTATCTATGAAAAATAATACAAAGAGCCAGGTATTTGTGTGTGTCCCTAAATATGTTTAGTAATAATTCACTAGTGGAAAATACCCCAACAGTAGCTTCACACTACTAATCAAATTTAGTTGCTGCTATTTTAAGTACCTGTGCTATAACAAGACATATTTTTAAGTATTTTGTATATGCTGGATTTATTTAAAATTTGCAATTCAAATAAATATATCTAATTCTTGTTACAGCTAAAACTCATCTTTACACAGGCACCGCCAATGTTGGTATTTGAAAAATTAATTTTGCCATACCCGTAGGCATTGCACTAGAGGGAGGATTTTTAGGATTAATACTAAATAGCAGATATTAGTAGGTGGCAGGGGTGAACTTCGCTCCCAAGTCCTCTTACTATATCAGACGTATTATTTTCTGTGTTTTTTCTTTTATACTAAATTTATTTCTATCATTTATTATACTATATTGCATAGTCATAATACCTTTAAAAAAATTTTTAATGTATCAATAATATTCTAATGTATATACATAAAAAATGGACAATATTTTGGTTTCAACTGGAATTACAGGTTGATATCTGCTATAATTCTCTTGTAAGATATTTTACTTTGCATATATTTATTTTACAAAAAAAATCGTTGCCTTGGGCAGCGATTTTTTTATTCGTGATAACACATGAATAAATCTGTTATTGAAAAAGATTAGGAGATTATATAAATGATTGATATTATTAGTCAATATAAAGAAGAGTACAAGATGTACCCAGTATCTTGTGAGATTTTATCAGATTTTACAACGCCAATTAATGTTCTAAAGAAGCTTGCTAGTATTAGCAATGACTTTTATTTGTTGGAAAGTGTTGAGAGTGAAGAGAGTATTGGGAGATATTCATTTTTAGGTTTTGATCCTATACTTAATATTAAGTATAAAGACAATATAACAACTATTTGTAGTGGCGAGATGGAAACACAATCTACTGAGGATGTTTTTGGTATTTTAAGAGGATATGTAGATAAGTATAAATCACCTAGAATAGACGGATTGCCACCTTTTACTGGCGGGTTTGTAGGGTACATGTCTTATGAGATGATTAAGTATTTTGAGCCAAAATTAGATATTCCTTTAAATGATTATAATGATTTCGAGCTTCAGTTATTTGATAAGGTTATTGTGTTTGATAATCTTAAAAAGAAAATTATAATTATTGTGAATATGAAATTAGATGATTGTAATAAGCAGTATGAAAAAGCATTACTTGAAATTAAAAAGATAGTGGAGCTTATAAAGTGTAGTGACAATGTAGGCAGTATGAAGTTAGAAAATCCTATTAGGTTTAAATCTAATTTATCAAAAGATGAATATTTAGGTATGGTTGATAGAGCTAAGGAACATATAGTGAGTGGGGATATATTTCAAGTAGTATTATCAAGGAGGTTCGAAGCTGATTTTAAAAGTAGTTTAATAAATTCTTATAGAATGCTTAGAACTAGTAATCCTTCGCCATATATGTATTTTATTAAAAATGGTGATCTTGAAATTTGTGGGGCATCTCCTGAGACATTAGTGAAAGTGGTAGATAAAAAAGTTACAACATTTCCAGTAGCAGGAACTAGACCAAGAGGCAAAAATCACAGCGAAGATATTAAGCTTGAAATGGAGCTGCTGAGTGATGAAAAGGAATTAGCAGAACACAATATGTTGGTAGATTTAGCAAGAAATGATGTTGGGAAGGTATCTAAATTTTCTAGCGTTAAGGTAGATGAGTATTTGCAAATCCATAGATACTCAAAAGTGATGCATATAGCCTCAGTAGTAAGTGGTGAGTTAAGAGATAAGTATGACGCATTTGACGCTATTAAAGCTATACTGCCAGCAGGTACATTATCAGGTGCACCTAAGTTTAGAGCTTGTGAGATAATAGCTAAGCTGGAAGGAACATCAAGGGGTGTATACGGTGGGGCAATTGGCTATATAGATTTGACAGGTAATATGGATATGTGTATAGCAATTAGGACTGCTATAAGTGATGGCAACAAAGTATATGTCCAAGCAGGTGCTGGAGTGGTATATGATAGTGTAGCTGAAAATGAATATGATGAGTGTGAGAAAAAGGCTAGTGCTGTTATTAATGCAGTAAAGGAGTCATTTGATATTATTTAATAGAGGATATGTGAAAGCGGTGAATATATGATACTAGTAATAGATAATTATGATAGTTTTACTTTCAATCTGGTACAAATGATTGGAAGTGTTACTAAGGAAGAGATAATAGTTAAGAGAAATGATGAGATAACAGTAGAAGAAGTGTATGAACTTGCCCCTACTCACATAGTAATTTCACCAGGTCCAGGCAGGCCTGCTGAAGCTGGAATATGCAAAAAACTTTTACTTAAGATAAACGATATTCCTATATTGGGAGTATGTTTAGGGCACCAAGCCATATGTGAGGTTTTTGGTGGCGAGGTTGTAAAAGCAAAAGAACTTATGCATGGGAAAAGTAGTGAGATAAAGATAGATAATACAAATAAGCTTTTCACTGGTATGGAGGAGATTATTTTAGTTGGGAGGTACCATTCACTAATAGGGGAGAGGTTACCTGATTGTCTAGATATAATAGGAACTTCGCTTAGCAAAGAGGTAATGGCTGTATGTCATAAGGACTATCCAGTGTATGGGGTGCAGTTTCACCCAGAATCTATACTTACTGAAAATGGAGATATAATTATAAGGAATTTCTTAGAGATATAATAAAAGGAGGAAATATTATGATTAGAGAAGCTATTAAGAAGTTATTAGATGGAGAAGATTTAAGCTATAGTATGGCTGAGGCTGTTATGAAAGAGATAATAAGTGGAGAGATAGATGATGTTAAGATTGCGACGATGTTAACGGCTCTTAGAATTAAAGGTGAGAGTGTTGAAGAAATAACTGCTTTTACCAATGTGCTTAGATCATCTGCTTTAAAAGTTGATACTAAGGAAGATGTAATAGATATAGTAGGGACTGGTGGAGATGGTGCTAATACTTTCAATATTTCTACCACCACAGCTTTTGTAGTAGCAGCAGCTGGATTTAACGTTGCTAAACATGGGAATAGAAATGTGACTAGTAAAAGTGGGGCAGCGGACGTTCTTTTGGCACTAGGTGCAGATATAGACTTAACTAATCAACAAGCTAAAAAAGTGCTGGAAGATACCAACATAACATTTATGTACGCTCCTATTTATCACCAGTCTATGAGGAATGTGGCTAAAGCAAGGTCTCTGATGCAAATTAGAACAGTCTTTAATATACTAGGACCACTTCTTAATCCTGCACTTGCAAAGTATCAAGTAATAGGGGTTTATGACAGGAAGCTTATGAGACCTATGGCAGAAGTACTAGTTAATTTAGGAGTGAAGAGAGCATTAGTTATGCATGGAAAAGATGGACTTGATGAGGCTACACTAACAGATATCACTTATATATGTGAGATATCTAATAGTAATGTAAGGGAATATGAGATTGAGCCTAGTATGCTGGGCCTTAGAAGATGCAGTGCAGATGAGTTAGTAGGTGGCGACCCTAATGACAATGCGGCTATTACTAGAAAAATCTTAAGTGGTGATGAATTAGGTGCTAAGAAGGATATAGTTATACTAAATGCAGCTCTTGCTATTTATGTAATGTCTGGTGATACTCTTATGGAGTGTGTAGATAAAGCGAGAAATGTAATTGAAAGTGGCGCAGCACTTAGAAAATTAGATGAATTTATAGATGCTACTAAGAAGGTGAATATATGATATTAGGAAAAATAGTAGAGGCTACTAGAAAGAGACTAGAAAAAGACAAGTTGATAATTCCCCCCCATAAAATGGAAAACTTAGCAAATAGTATTTATGTAAAGAAGAATTTTAAAGAAAGTATTAGCAAGACAGGGATTAATTTTATATGCGAAGTAAAGAAAGCATCACCGTCTAAAGGCATTATAGCACATGACTTTGACTATAAAAAGATAGCATTAGAGTATGAAGCAGCAGGTGCCGATGCTATGTCTGTTCTTACCGAACCTGATTTTTTCATGGGAAGTGAGAAGTACTTAGAGGAGATAAATAAGCTAGTAAGTATTCCTACTTTAAAGAAAGATTTTATAGTTGATAAATATCAGATATATCAAGCAAAAGTAAGTGGTGCTAGTTGCATACTTTTAATTTGTGCTATATTAGATGATTATTGGCTGAATGAATTGTATCAGTGTGCGAAACTAATTGGATTAGACGTATTAGTTGAAACTCATGATGAATTAGAGATTAAACGTGCTCTTAATATAGGCGCTGATATTATTGGTGTAAATAATAGAAATCTAAATAATTTTGTGGTGGATATCAATACTTGTATAGAACTGAGAGATAGAGTGCCAAAAGATACAGTATATGTAGCAGAAAGTGGGATAAGAAATAGAGAAGATATTAAAAAATTAATGACTGCTAGTGTAAATGCTGTACTGATAGGAGAGACGCTAATGAGAGAGGAAAACAAAGTAGAAGGTTTAGCGAAGTTAAGGGGATGTGCCAGTGAATGATAAAATGATTAAGATATGTGGTATTAGGCGTTTAGAAGATTTAGAGGCTATAAACGAATTTATGCCGGATATGGTGGGATTTATATTTGCAAGTAGTAAGAGAAGAGTGAGTGTAGATGAGGCTTGTAATATAATTGAACATTTAAAAGAAGGCATTAGCACTGTAGGCGTATTTGTAAATGAAGATATAGAAAAAGTGGTAGAGATATCAAAATATATTGATTATATTCAGTTGCATGGCGATGAAGACGTTGCTTATATAAATGAAATTAGAAGTAAGATTAGTAATCCTTTAATTAAAGCCATTAGAGTTCAAAATCAAGAGCAAATCTTAGAAGCAGATAAGTTGCCAGTTGAATACCTATTACTAGATACCTATGTAAAAGGAAAGTACGGTGGGTGTGCAGAAGTATTTGACTACGATATAATTCCTAGGATAACAAAAAAGTTTATATTAGCAGGTGGCATTAATAAGGATAATATAAATGTAGCTTTAAATACTGCTGCTTGTGGTGTTGATATAAGTTCGGGAGCTGAACTTAATGGATTTAAAGATTATAACAAAATAAAAGAGTTAATTAAATTAGTTAAGAAAGAAAGGATACAACAACAATGAAAGGTAGATATAACGGTTTTGGAGGTCAATTTATACCAGAAACACTGATGAATGCTTTAATTCAACTTGAAGAAGCGTACAATTATTATAAGGAAGATGAGGCTTTTTGCACTGAACTTGATTATTTATATAGACAGTATGCAAATCGTCCTTCCAATTTGTACTATGCAAAGAAGATGAGTGATGACTTAGGCGGACCTAAGATATATCTAAAAAGGGAAGATTTAAATCATACAGGTTCTCATAAAATTAATAATGTTATAGGGCAGGTGTTACTTGCTAAAAAAATGGGAAAAACTAGAGTAATAGCAGAAACAGGTGCAGGCCAGCACGGAGTTGCAACTGCTACAATAGCAGCTTTACTTGGTATGGAATGTGAAATATTTATGGGAGAAGAAGATACTAAAAGGCAAGCATTAAATGTGTACCGAATGGAATTGTTAGGTGCTAAAGTTAATGCTGTTACTAGTGGAACCATGACTTTAAAAGATGCGGTTAATGAAACTCTTAGAGAGTGGGTAAACCGAATTGAAGACACGCATTATGTAATGGGTTCGGTAGTTGGCCCTCACCCCTTCCCTATGATAGTTAGAGATTTTCAAAGGGTGATAAGTAAAGAAATCAAAGAACAAATTATGGCTATAGAAGGAAAGTTGCCTGATTGTATAGTGGCGTGTGTTGGAGGTGGGAGCAACGCTATGGGTTCTTTTTATGAATTTATAGATGATACAGAATGTATATTATATGGTGCTGAAGCTGCTGGAATTGGAGTTGATACAAAGTACCACGCAGCTTCTATTACTAAAGGTAGTGTTGGTATATTTCATGGTATGAAAACTTATTTTTGTCAAGATGAATATGGCCAGATAGCTCCAGTGCATTCTATCTCAGCTGGTCTTGATTATCCAGGGATAGGTCCTGAACATGCAAGTCTTCATAGTAATGGTAGGGCTATTTATAAACCAATAACAGATAAGCAGGCAGTTGAGGCGTTTATGTATCTATCTAAAATGGAAGGGATAATTCCAGCAATTGAAAGTGCACATGCTATAGCACTAGCTATAGAGGTTGCTAGTCAGATGACCAAGGATCAAGTAATGGTTATTACTATATCTGGAAGAGGGGATAAAGACGTTGCTATGATTGCTAGGTATATGGGGCAAGAAATAAGTGAGTAACATATTAATAGATAATGATGCGAGAGGTTGAATTAGAAATGAATAAATTTATATTTGATAATAAAGCTTTTATTCCTTTTATAACAGCAGGTGACCCAAGTATTGAAGTTAGCAGGGAATTAATTTTAGCTATGCAAGCAGAGGGTGCTAGCCTTATAGAGATTGGATTGCCGTTTTCTGATCCAGTGGCTGAGGGAATAACTATACAAAAAGCTAATATGAGGGCGTTAGCAAATGGAACAACTACAGACAAAATATTTGATATGATAGCTAGTATAAAGGATGAAATAAAAGTGCCACTTGCTATAATGACTTATATTAATCCGATATTTACTTATGGTACTGATAGATTTATGAAAAAATGTAAAGAAGTTGGAGTAAGTGGGGTAATTGTACCTGATATGCCATTTGAAGAGAAGGGCGAAATCTATGATACATGTAAGCAATATGGGATAAAACTAGTATCTTTAATAGCTCCAACTTCCACAAATAGACTAGAAAAAATAGCAAGTGAAGCAGAAGGATTCTTGTACTGTGTATCGTCTTTAGGAGTTACAGGAGTTAGAACCGATATTAATACTAATATGGAAGAAATAATAAATGAAGTTAAAAGATATAGTGACATACCTTGTATGATTGGCTTTGGAATATCAACGCCAAAGCAAGCTAGGGATATGGCAATGGTATCAGACGGTGTTATAGTAGGGAGTGCTATAGTAAGGATTATAGAAGAATACGGTGAAAATTCAGTTCCTCATGTCAGGAACTATATAAGAGGTATGATAGATGCTATAAAAGAAATTTAGTTTATTTTAGTTTGTTACAAAGGGGCTGGTAGCCCCTTAAATTTATTCTGCTAATTTTACACAAGCAAAAACTGTAAAAGAAAATGTTGAGTTACTTGGAGCAATTTTTGAAGAATATGGTTCCAAAAAAGGAATTATTCACTTTTCTTATTTTTTCTACTTTCTGCGTTTTCTGCTCTTGCCACTATTCTTTTCTTTCTAAATATATTTTCTCTAATTATCAATGTAATTGTCCATATACATAAAACTATTGCACATACCCCAGCAAAATAATATGGATTAATAATACTTCCTCTAGTTTTTTTCTTCACTGTTTCAACTTTAAAGCTATCTTCAACTATATTATATTCCATTAAAGTTTCTTTATTAAGCTCAATAGATAATTCTGTAACTGCTTCATATTGGCCAAAGTCAAAACTACCATTTGCATCAGTAGAACCATTTGCTAATTTTTCCATTTTTTCTTCAATAGTACTAATTACATTAACCTCAACATTACAAACTAGTGAACCGGCTTTATCTTTAATTGTTATTACAGAGCCTTCTCTAGCAACAGTGTATCCTTGAGTTGTGTCTTTTTGCTGCTGTTCTTTTGAAGATTGTTCAGGAGAGCTTGCAAAGGTCATAGAATTCAAGTTACATATAATCATTACAATGGCTACAAAGCTAAATAATATTTTTTTCATATTTACTCCTTCTATTAAGATAAAAACTATACTTTAAAAAACGATGCTAAAATTAATATAATTCCACCAGCGATTTTTATGTACTTTAAAAAATCTGAACTTTGTATAGAAAATTCTTTATTTGCAGTTCCAATTATCGTTGCAAACACTAGTACAGGAATAATAGAATTAACTATAGCAAATGAAAAAAGTAGTAGCATAGCTAGTATAGGTGTCATAGTACTTGCATAGGTTAAATTTGCAAACAATGGTCCACAAGGAATAGTTGCATATAACGCTCCTGCTAAAAAATATGATTTGGGCAATTTAATTTTTGAAGAACTTTTGTTACAAGATGATTTTATGCTACATGAACTTTTGCAAGAAGAACAACCACTTGAATTGGCCTCAGATGGAGTACTTTTTAAAGCTTTATATAATATTCTTACTCCTAATACAAATGTTAAAGCTCTGACAAACCATATAGTGAAATTGGGATATATATTTTCTATTTGAGTTAACACTATTTCTCCAAATATTGAAGCTAATAGTCCCAAAGCAGTAAGGCATAAAGCCTTACCCACTGAGAATAATAAGATAGCACGTCTACTGTCTTGAACACTATAGCCTTCCCCTATTAAACTCCCTAGAACAAATGGAGTGGTCACAGTTCCACATCCTAAACTACATGTAATACCTGTAAATAACATAGTCATAAAGATCGTAGAGGTATTCATAATTTCTCCTTCTGCTCAGCTGCAATTAACGCTGCTCCTATAGCTCCGTTAAATTGTGGATAGTTTGCTTTGGCAACATCACACATAAGGGCATCTTCAATCGCTAAACGTAATCCATCGTTTAATGCTCCGCCACCAGTCATTAACACTTTTTTTCCTTTGCTTACATATCTTCTAGCAAGCTTTGAAATACGAGTTGCCATAGAAATATGCATACCACATAAAATATCTTCACGGCTTTTTTTCTGAGCTATTAGAGAGATAATTTCTGTTTGAGCAAATACCACACAAGTAGAATTGATTTGACAAGGACTAACACTTTTAGCAGAATATTCTGCAACCCTATCAATAGTAGTCTCTAATATTGCTGCTATTACTTCGATAAATTTACCTGTACCAGCAGCACATTTATCGTTCATAACGAAATTTTTAACTCCGCCATTTTCGTCTAGTGCTATAATCTTACTATCTTGACCCCCTATATCAATTACCACAGAGGGGATATTTCCATCTGTTGATGTAAGTCTTGTGCCATATGCATGAGCTGTAATTTCAGAAATTGTATCATCTACAACAGAGATAGAACGTCTACTATAGCCTGTAGCAGTCATATATGCAATATCTGATTGAGAAATTCCTGCTTCCTTGGTAATTTCTTTTAACATTTTTTCAACTGTTGCATCATTGTCAATACCTGTAGGCAAAACTTTTGTTATTACAACTTCATTATTCTTAATTAACGCAGCTTTAATATAAGTAGAGCCCCCGTCAATCCCTAAATAATATTTATCCATTATTTTTCCTCCTAAATTCAATCATCTCTATAAATGCTTCAAATCTAATCTTTACTTGTTCTATATCTTCTTGGCTAAAGTCAGTTTCAACGCGAAGTAAAGGTATATCCATTTTTTTGGCAAATTCTTCAACAGCTGCCAGCTCAAAATCATAGGGAATACAACCTCTTAATACATGGTATATAATTCCTTCTGCTTTTGATAGCTCCATTTTATTTTGTAAACTGTATAGCCTATCTTCAATATTATCAAATACTGGGCAAGTGCACGCTGAAATATATCGAGCTGTCAAAGCACGAATCATACTATTCAAACTGTAGTCATTTGGTATAACAGGGTCATATAATAACCTTCCTGATAGACAAGATTCATCACCAACAATTTGAGCCCCAAGGTCTTCAAGAAGTAATGGTAACTTAAAGTTTGGAAAGCTTATTGGAGAACCTGCAATAAATACTCTTGGTTTTGTTCTCTTTGGTTCTTTTGCTAAGATTTCTTTTTCTTCAATTTCTTGAATCAATTTTGATGTTGCACTCTCCCATTCATGCGGATTTGCGTAACAAAAACTGTTAATAGCATACATTACTTGAGAACCTTTAATTTGAGGATTTTTAGAATATAATTTTTCTTGTAACAAATACGCTTGTCGTTGTGCTCCATTTATATCAAGGCAAGCTTGTTTCAATCTTTTCTTTGAAATCTTTACATTAGTTTGTTTTTCAAGAGTTTTAACTAATCCACGAATTGTTAGAACTGTGTCTTCAAAGGCTGCATTACTTTTTGACATATTAATGGGTACTGGAATAATTGGCAAATGTTTTGCTAGTACTTCTGTACTTTTTCTTTTTGCCTCACAGGTCATTGGCATAATTGCAAGCTCACATTGGTTATACATTGGTAAAATTTTCATTGAATGAAATCCAGCAGTTGCTTTTACTACAGGACATGCGTCTCGGGGTATTATTTCTTCTCCTATAAGAGCAGGGATTTGATGTCCAGCACATAACCTTAACGGTATATACCCTAATGCGTAAATAATTTCATCGGGTATCATAATGCAATATGTACCTATATATTTTTTATCTGTAGCTTCAAAATTGCAAAAAGCGTTTTTGTAAGTTGTATCATAATAAGATAAATCAGTAGTATTATCCATATTAGATATAGTAGTTCCAACCACTCGTTGTATATTCCTAGTATATCTTTCTCTTAATTTTTGTTGCATGAATTACCTCGCTGTTCTGTTGGCCTAACGGATTTTAAAAGTTTAAATTTAAATAGTTCAAAGCGTAGAGCATCATTTTCTGGGCAAACTTCTATACATTTCATACAATATAAACATTCTGGGTGTGTAATGTCTTCGTTTTCACGGTCTTCATAAATTTCTTGTATATCCATTGGACAAACTTCTATACAAGCTCTACAGTGAGTGCAAGCACTACCTTTTTTCTTTAAACGGCTTCCACTAATGCGATTTGCCATTCCCATAAGTGCTCCTAGTGGGCAAACCCTGCAAAAAGCTCTATCACTAATTACGATAAATACCAATAATACAACTGCCCAAAAATATGATGTATCTGAAGTTTTAATAGTATATCCTGTTACTGGAACAGTAAAGTATTGGATCGGGCAAACTTTACAAAAATCGTAAAATAAAATGTAAAATACGGTAAACCACTTAAAAATAGTTATGAAAGGTTTTGCTTGTTGCGGTATTGCTACCTGGGTTATATTTAACTTTTGTCTTATTAGTGTGACTACATCCTGAAAAAATCCAAAAGGGCAAATATAACCACACCACAGTCTGCCTAACATAATTATTGAAATAATACAAACTATCACACCAATTATAAAGGTTTCAGATATATACTTATTAAAATCAAGAATTGCAATACATAGTCCTCTTGTGACACCGCCACCTACATATTCACAATTAAAAACAGGTAAAACAACAGAAGTTTGACCACCTATAAAATATCCTCCAAAAGAAAAGAATATAAAAAATATGGCTAAGATTGCAAGTCTTACTATTGTAATCCTGTAATTTCTAATAGTTTTTTTTTGATTTGAATTTTCTGTTTTCATTATCGTTTCCTTTCAAGATAAGATGTTATTATTCCTTCTCATCTTTTTCATAGTTTAATACAGCTAGTGGCACTGTTTTTTTAGATAAATAAATTTTCTGTACAATATAAATACCAATAATAATAATAAAACTTGGGAATAAAGGTTTTGCAAATTGCTCAATTGCTCCTGGTGGATTAAGAGCAGGTTTTCTACTCTTTATATTAGGGGTAAAATTTAGCCAATTACTTTCCGAAACGTTTTCAGTCGTTGCTTGTGGATTAGAATTAACTTGACTAGCTTCTGTAACTACCACTTCCTTATGAAAAAAATCTAAAGCTAGAATATTTTCATATGATTTATAACCTTTTTCACCAACAAAAAATACAGCAACAATAAAAATTATAGTAAATCTAACTGATTTTTTACTCCATAAATTTAATAACTGATTTTTTAATTGCACTATTGCGTTAACTAAATTTAACATTTTATCGCTCCTATCCCACTTTTAATTTAGGTTTTTTTGATAAATTACCACTAAGCATTTCATAAAATGCTTCTACCCTAATTCTAATTTGTTCTTTGTCTGTATCTGTATAGTCAGTTTCTATGCACAAAAAAGGAATATCTGCTTTAAGTGCAAATTCTTCCATTCTTTCAGCTGTATAAGAATCTGTGGTTTGCCCTTTTAATAAATAAAAAATTATGCCTTGTGTATCTTCCAGAAAATTAAACTGTCCTGTTAAATTAATATTTTTTGTAGTAAATAAGTGATTATAGTAAGCTGCAAAACAATTTTTAATTAAGCTGAATGCATTTGTATTTAATTTAACTTTACTAAAATCAACTAATCCTACACAAGTATCTTTATAGTGAGTAATTCCAACTTCAAATAAAATTTCGTGAAACTTACTATTGGGAATATGTATTTCTGAACCTGCTAATCTAAGAGAGAATTTATCAGAATTGTTATTACTAGTTTCTGTTTTTAAAGATAAATACTTTTCCATTTCAATTAGCCAAAAGTCTTTATCTTCATCCATGTGAAGTGTCTGCAAAAAAAAGCTTTGTAAAAAAATGGGCAAAGCCTGCCACTTACTAGAGGCCATTAATGCATAAGCATCCTGATAACCTTTAATTTCAGTTTTTAGTGCTTCAATATTAAACACCGTATTTGTAAGTTTACTAATAGAATTTAGCAATTGTAATTGTTTTGATATAAATTTAAACGGCATTTTTTCAAACATATATGATGGTGGCTCAACTTGAATAATATTCAAATTTAAATCTTTCAAATAAAACATTGCTTTTTTAAAACTATCATTACTAGCCGAAATTATAATAGCTTCTAGTTCTTCTACTAGATTTAATTCAGGGTCTAATAACAATCCAACTGCAGCTTTTGCAATAGGGTCACTAATTTGTGGAAAAATATGACTAGCATTTTCTCCCATTCTGTAACTTCCACCTTTCAAAAATACTGGTGTTAATCCATAGCTACGTACATACAAACCATAAAATTCATCTCCAATAATTCCTACTTTCATTGGTGTTTTCTCAGAATTTTCTTTTTTTATATCTCTTAATATATTAAGAAAATAATTTGGAACATCATCATATTTTTGTATAACACCTATATACTTTTCTATCTCTTCTAAATATTGCATACTTTCCTCCTTCTATATTTTATTCTTTGTTAACAAAATAATTTTGAAAATTAATTTTATTTACGTAAAATTATTATATCGCAAAAAATATTATTTGTATATTGACATTTTTATCAATTATTATAATTTTGATTTTGAAGATTATATTTAAATGTTACAAATAGAAATTGTGATAACGGATTAATGAAATAATCAACTAATAGGGTAATTTAAATACAAGCTGTAAGCGTATTATTTATATTTCCGTGTATGGCTGTCTGCGTATAAAATATTTTTTCTTTGTCATTAATAAAAATATGGGTACAATTTCCACAGGCAACAATTAACTCAGGAAATCTTAGTTCTTTTAAAATTTATAACTTCAAATGCTCAATCTAGCATCTTTCTTTCTGCCCAATATATTAGTACACAAAAAAATAGAGGAGAACCATGTTCGCCTCTATTCCTGTATTAATTATGCATTAAATTTATAGTTTGAGTTTGTTTAATTTCTCCATTTACAATCATTTCAACTTTTAGTTCTAATTTACCTGCAAGTTCATCTTGAGCAAGGTTAATAGTATAAGGTGATTGAGTAACTTCTGATAAAAGCATATCATCTAACCAATATTTCACTGATATTTCATTTACGTTGTTAGCATATGGGTAATATGCACTTACACTAAGTTCAATATCTGAGCCTAGTTCAATTCCTCCATTTGTAATATTTTTATATCCAATTGGAGCAGTTTGGCCGTATTCTTTGATGAATAGTTCATCACTCACTAAAGCATTATAAGTTTCTAACAATATATCATTATCATATAGAGCAAAGCTATTTTCCCAAGGTAAACTATTGTTAAAATAATTTATTGCTTTAATCTGAGGATATTTATAAAACATCTCAGTCTGAACCTCCCACTTCTAAAGTAGTATGGGTATTTAAAGTCTTTTAACTTTATTAAGAAGTTATTATATCCATAGGCGTGTTCAGTTCGCCTGTATAGGACTCTTAAGTCCACAACTCCACTTTTTCTTATACATAAGCATTTACATGTTTTTATTAAGAAAAAATATTAAGTTAAATATCTAAAAAAAAACCCACACCCTTTAAAGGTAATTGGAGGTTGTCGTTCAATTAGAAACGCTACTTTCTAACCAGTTCTCTTATGAACTTCTTTATATTTCTATAAAGCACAGACTATAT
>LJHD01000114.1 GCA_001983475.1 Candidatus Epulonipiscium fishelsonii
AATGTGGAATGGCTAAATTATGAATTTACAATGATAGATACAGGTGGAATTGAGCCTGAAAGTACAGATATAATATTGTCACAAATGAGAAGACAAGCAGAGCTTGCAATTGAAGCAGCAAATGTGATAGTTTTTTTGGTAGATGTAAAAGCAGGAGTAACAGATGCAGACCATCATGTTGCAAATATGTTGAGAAAAAGTAAAAAGCCTGTTGTACTTGTAGTAAATAAAGTTGACAATATGGATAAGCAAGATTTTGGAGTTTATGAATTTTATAACCTAGGGTTGGGGGATCCAGTTCCAATTTCTGCATCACAACCATTAAATTTGGGAGATATGTTAGATGAAATTGTAAAACATTTTGATGACGCTAGTGTATATGAGGAAGACGAAGATGCTATTAAAGTAGCAATAATAGGTAAACCCAATGTAGGAAAATCTTCCTTAGTAAATAAAATAGTTGGGGAAGAAAGGGTAATTGTTAGTGAAATAGCTGGAACAACTAGAGATTCGGTTGATACAGATGTTATAATTGATGGACAAAAGTATACACTGATTGATACTGCTGGATTACGAAAAAGAAAGAAAGTAAACGAAGATATTGAAAAGTATAGTGTTATAAGAACTGTTTCTGCAATAGAGCGTTCGGATATTGTTTTAATTATGATTGATGCTCAAGAGGGTATTACTGAACAAGATACTAAAATTGCAGGTATGGCTCATGATGCTGGGAAGGGCTGTCTTATTGTTGTAAATAAATGGGATGCTATCGAAAAAGACGATAAAACTATGAATAAGTATATGAAAGATATTTCTAATGACCTTGCTTATATGAAATATGCCCCAGCTATATGTGTATCTGCTTTAACGGGACAACGAGTTCATAAAATGTTTGAGCTTATCTATATGATAAGTCAAAATCAAAATTTAAGAGTCAGCACTGGAGTATTAAATGATGTGGTTTATGAAGCTCTTGCTATGAACCAACCACCATCAGATAAAGGAAAGGCACTTAAAGTTTACTATGTAACTCAGGTTAGTGTAAAACCACCTACATTTATTGTATTTGTAAACTATAAAGAGCTTATGCACTTCTCATATTTAAGATATATAGAAAATCAAATTAGAGAAGCGTTTGGGTTTAAGGGAACACCCATTCATTTCATGATTAGGGAGAAGAAAGGGAAGGAATAACTATGTATAGAATAATATCACTTCTGTTAGGTTACTTGTTTGGAGGAATACAAACAGCATCTATGTATTCTGAAATAAAAGGTGTAGATATACGTAATGAAGGCAGTGGCAACCCTGGAACAACTAATGTTTGGCGAGTGATGGGAAGCAAAGCAGGTATTACAGTTTTCTTAGGTGAATTAGTAAAGTCTATAATCCCTGTTGTGACTTCAAAACTGTTATTTAAAAAAAATAAAGTTATTTCAGCTTTATATGCAACTATTGGAACGATATTAGGACATAGTTATCCGTTATTTTCAAAATTTAAAGGAGGAAAAGGTATAGCTGTTACAGTTGGTGGCATTTATATGGTTAATTTTCCTCTTGGGGTGATTACAAGCGTACTATTTTTTACTAGCCTGGTTATAACTAGAATGGTATCATTTAGTTCGCTGGTGATGACTGGCAGTATACCTTTTTTATTGAGCAAATTCTTCAAAGGTAAGTCTTATAAAAAAGAAGCAGTTACATTGGGGACATTAATTTCTTCAATTACAGCATATAGACACAAAGCTAATATAAAAAGAATTATAGCTGGCACGGAGCCAAAGTTAAAAAAGAAATTAAAATAGGACTCTATAAAATTATCAATAATAGTCATATATTACCTATTTGTACATATATTTAAAAGTGTACCCATACATTTTAAATTATCAAGGAGGTTTTATAGACATGGAACATTATGATATATATAGAGATATCTCAGAAAGAACAGATGGTGACATATATTTGGGAATAGTTGGACCTGTAAGAACTGGAAAGTCTACATTTATTAAACGATTTATGGAATCACTAGTAATTCCAAATATTCAAAATGAATATAGTAAAGAACGCGCACAAGACGAACTTCCACAAAGTGGTGGAGGTAGCATAATTACTACTACTGAGCCTAAGTTTATTCCAAATGAAGCTGTTAGCATAACTATAGGTGGTGATTTTGAAGTAAATGTACGTCTTATTGATTGTGTTGGATATGTAATTCCAGATGCAGAAGGATATATGTATAGTGACAACACACCTCGTATGGTAAAGACTCCTTGGTATAGTGAGGAAATTCCATTCACTCAAGCAGCAGAAATCGGAACAAGAAAAGTTATAAATGATCATTCGACTATAGGTGTAGTTATTACAACAGATGGAAGCATAACAGGTATTTCACGTAGTAGCTATATAGATGCAGAAGAAAGATCTGTAAATGAGCTTAAAAAATTAGGAAAGCCTTTTGTTGTGTTATATAATACAAAAAAACCATTTGACCAAGAAGTTATTGGAGATACATCTGCACTTGCAGAAAAGTATAATGTACCAGTTATTCCTATTGATATTGCTCAAATGAAAATGGAAGATATTAACCAAATTTTAGAGAGAGTTTTATATGAGTTTCCACTGAATGAAATCCAATTCATGCTACCTAAATGGTCAGAAACACTAGATAATGAACATTGGTTTAAAAAATCTTGGATAAATGCTATTAGAGAATATATCTATCCTTTAGAAAATATTAGACAAGTGAAAGAAACACTAGATAAATTTAAAGATTTAGAACATATCAAGAATATTTATCTTGAAAAAATTCAGCTTGGCGACGGAATTTTAAAAGTAGATGTACATACGGACGACGATCTTTTCTACAAAATTTTATCGGAAACAACTGGTATGGAAATAAATGATGACCATGAATTGATGGAGCTTATTAAAGAACTTGCAGTAATTAAAAAAGATTATGATAAAGTTGCTAGTGCTTTAAATGATGTAAAACGTAAAGGATATGGAGTTGTAAAACCTTTATTAGAAGAGTCAACGTTAGAACAACCAGAAATAATAAAAAAAGGAAATAATTTTGGTATAAAATTGCGTGCTAGTGCACCAAGCTATCACATTATAAGAGCAGATATTCAAACTGAAGTAGTACCAACCGTTGGTTCAGATAAACAAAGCGAAGAATTTATTAATTCTTTAATTAGTATATTTGAAGAAGATCCTGCACAAATTTGGAATTCACAAATATTTGGACGTTCTGTATATTCTATGCTGGAAGAAGGAATGCAGAATAAATTATATCGTATGCCTGAAGATGCACAAGAGAAGTTACAAGAGACATTACAAAAGATTATTAATGAAGGTACAGGTGGACTTATCTGTATTATTTTATAAATTTCAAAGAGAAGCATATTGCTTCTCTTTTTTTATATAGAAAAAATACTAGTAAAAGCAGTTATAAAGTATCTTTAGCAATATGCAAAGTTAGTGTGACTGCAGAAACATGAATGGATAGTTATTAAACATACTCATTATAGTAACTAAATTTGATTATTAACTTGCACATTTTATTTTAAAATTATAAATAGGCCTAAAGTAATTTCTTTGGAGTCCAGTTACAAAATATGTTCTTATGACTTTTATCATGAACAATTATACTTATAATTTAATTTATTTTTTATCAGTGCTACATAACATGTTAATAATCTCAAATGTAAGATTATTAATAAGGTAACACTATGTTAGGATAAATCAACGATATATGTTTTATCCAAGTTTTAAGTTTTTTAGAGAGATTATAAACAGTATTATATTTATGTTGGTTCAAATTAAGGTCCATGGCTATAGTTTTCCTGGTGCTTGATATTTGA
>LJHD01000115.1 GCA_001983475.1 Candidatus Epulonipiscium fishelsonii
AGGATTAAAATATACATAAGGTACTTCAAGGCAAGTTACATTTTCTTTATCTAAATTCAATGAAAATGAGTTTATTATTGGAGGCATAGTTTTTTCAAACTCTGCTTCAATCATAGTTGTGATATCATATGCAGTTGCTACTTTATCATTTCTTAAAGTTACTTCAAAGTTTGGTTTTCCGTTTACTTCTTCAGATAAAACGCTAACAACTTTAGTATTATTTCCTTCATTAATCAATATATTACTTATTATATCATAAACATATTTGGTTTGAGAGGCAAGTGTAGTGTGTATAGCAGGAATTTCCCCGACACTTCTGTTTATAAATTTAATAGTTTCCACTATTTTTTTAGCTTGTGATAAATGATCACTTGGGTTAACAACTTTAACATTACAACTGTCAATTAGTTTCGTTTCACAATATATCCTTAAAGTATAATTACCTTGAGTTAAATCTCTTGGATTTAATGGAGTTATAGTAAACATTCCATCTTCATTTAAATCAATCTCAATAGGTATTCTTTTATTTTTATTCTCTAATATTGCTGTTACTTCATCATTTCCTTTATATTTATCATACCAAGCAGTATTATGTCCTTTATAGTAAATATTAAAGCTTTTTGCTCCATGAAGAAAACTATCTGGAGTTATTAAAGCTTGTGGAGCAAGTGGTTCTTCAGTTACATTTTCTAGTATAACAGCTTTAGAAATAACATTACCTTTTTTCAAAACTATTTGATAATTAGATGTGCCTTCAATTTTTTCGATATTTACAGAAATATCTTTGATATTATGAACAATATCTAATTCATTTTCAATTTGTCTAGTTAACCATAATTTTTTTGACCAGTTAGTTACAGCAGTATTTGGAATTTCATAAATTTTGTTAATATTAAGTTTTTCTACATAGCCATTTATTTCATCTTGTTGAGACAATTCCTTAGAAGGTTTGGAGGCATCCACTACATTTATAGTTAAAATAACAGGTTCACTTACTTTTCCTTCTTTATTAGTAGCTTTATATGTTACAGTATAAACACCTATTTTTTCACTATCAATTCCTATCATAGGAATTTCTTCAACTTTCTCTGTTTTAACATCATCATATAAAACTGTTACCTTTGGAACAATATCTGTTTCGATATTATCAACAACTTTCATAACTGGTAAAGCAATATTTGTTGTTCCATATTCCACTGTAAATTCAGTTTCTCCGTCGTAAACAAGTCTTGGTCTAGTTTCTGCAACTTCTTCAGTTACTTCTGTAACT
>LJHD01000116.1 GCA_001983475.1 Candidatus Epulonipiscium fishelsonii
TGTCTCAAAATTTATAAAAATAAGTATTACGTTCCATGAATTTTCTCTTTAAATCTTGTATAAATAATTGTTAATGTGGAAATAATATAATAAAAGTCTTATGGAAACTATATTAGCTTTTGAGGCACATAGGAAAGTTAGTCGGCACATAATAACCTCAGTTATTTAGGGATAAGAGTTTCAGTATTAAAAATATACAATTATTATTAAATTATTGATAGTGAATTTTTTTGCTTAATTAACCCAAACAGTAGTGCCCCATCTAATATTATTAAAAAACCATTCAGCATCCTCAGGTGAAAGACGAACACATCCATCAGATGATCTTTGCCCTAAAATTCCTCTATCTTCCAACAAATATTCTCCTTTTTCATCGTAAAGTATAGAATGAATTAAATATTCTCCTATAAATTGTACTGCATTATAACAAACATAGCCTTTCCCCCAACCAAAAGAATCTACATATCCTATTGTTTTAAATGTCCCTCTAATAGTAGGTGTAATATTTTTTCCTGAGGAACATAACATATTTCTAAATAACTTCCATTGCCCATTCACTTTTTCAAATACATAAGTTCGTTGTCTATATAAGTCTACCCAAACTAAATTTGAAGTATTGCTGGTTAATCCTTGTGCATTAACAAAAGCTTCAATTTGATCGTTAGTTGCTTGATTATATTGTGTAAGAGTATTTAATGGAATTGAAATGCTATCCCAAGGGATCGAAGTACTATCTGGTCCAACAAAGTATGCTTCATCTTTTTCAGCCATTTTAACTTCCACTTGTTGTCCTTTTTTTAATTCTTCATAATCATATCTCATAGTTCCTGTAACAATTGAAGGTGGAAATAATTTTTCGAGAACAGCAGGTTCTGTAGAAAACATTTCAGCTATAATGCGTTCCTGTTCAGCTTTAATACGTTTTTGTTCAGCTATTTGTTCTTGCATAATACGTTCTTGCTCAGCTTTAACTAATAAAATTTTAGCTTGTTCTTCATATTGAGTTTTTAGTTCTAATAATTTTCTTTGAGTAGTTATGTACCTTTCATCATTTTCAAACAATAAGTTATTATCTTGTGCAATACTCATAATTAACGTTCCCCAATAGTCTTTAGGTGTAGGTAATAAAAAATAGTTTTTTTCAGGGTAGATAGAAGAAGTTTGCCAGTAAGTTTCAGCTAAACTATTATTCTTTAATGTAATATTTAGATAATCTATTTGAATGGGTAAATCTGTTTTGTTTAATATCACTGTATTATTAATAATATTTATTAAATCATTAGCCGTATTTAATTTAAAAGTAGATTTATATTGTGTGTCAGACTCTAAAGTAATATCTAAAAATCCATTTAAAGAATCTAAAGGGACAAAAATTCCGTCTTTTCCAGTTAAAATAAAACTTCTTAATCCCTCTATTTCTATTGTTTCTAAAGACATATAAAAATCTAAACTAGATGGATTCTCTTTATATCGAGCTTTTTGAGAAAACCAGGATTTTGGCTCAAGATGTTTAATTTTATTCGGTAAGTATAAAAATTCAATTCCATTATATTTATATAACTCAAATGTTTCAAATTCAGTTATTAAAGTTTTATCACTTTTTTCTAAAGTTCCTTGTAAAGAAATATCTTGATTTTGAATTTCAAGCATTTTTTCTTCTGGAATAGTGATACTTTCTGTAGAAACACTTGTAGCCTCAAGAGGACCTTGAATAAAAATGCCATTTTCTGTGGCAATAATAGGTGTGCTCAGTAATAAAGTCATAGCAAAGATTAATTTTTTCATAAACTTTCTCCTTTTGTGTTAAACTGATTTTTAACTAATATCTTCGAATTAAAACTTCTTTAATAATATATTATCACTGAGATATTTTAATCCTTATTTAACAATATTTTACCATAGTTTACAATAAAAAAATAGAATTATGAATCATATATCTTTAAAAGTTATGATAATTAATAGAAAAGCTATATTATAACGTTGATTACTTCTATATTTTTTTTGTAAACTAATCAAGTAAATTATAAAATTTATATAATACGATGTAGAATAAAGTAACTAAAAGTTTATTTTATTAATCTAAAATTGAGGACGAACATTGTTCGCCCTCAACTAAAAATTTTCTGAGTGAATATACGCTGAAAAATATTTGAATTGTATCTATAGAAAACAATAGATTGTTATATTTATGTATATGTTAATTTTAAATAAAAACTACGCTTTATTAAATATTTCATCTTTAATTGCATTCTCTTGATGTGCAACAATCACAGTACAAACAGCATCTCCTGTGATATTTACTGCTGTACGAGTCATGTCAAGAATACGGTCAATTCCCATGATTATACCAATTGCTTCAATTGGCAATCCAACAGATACAAATACCATTGAAAGAGTGATAAGACCTACACCAGGAACTGCTGCTGTACCTATTGAAGCCATAGTAGCAGTAAAAATAACTGTTATGTAATCCATAGGAGTTAAAGGAATATTAAACGCTTGAGCTGCAAATACAACAGCTACACCTTGCATAATTGCAGTTCCATCCATATTTATTGTTGCTCCAAGAGGAATTGTAAACGAAGCAATTTTTTTAGATACCCCCATTTTTTTATTTAAAGTTTCAATATTTAGTGGTAAAGTTGCATTTGAAGACGCAGTTGAAAACGCAAATCCCATGACAGGAAGCATTTTCTTTAAAAATATAATAGGATTTCTTCCAGTAAACACTTTTAGCATAGACATATAAATAACAAGACAATGAATAGCTAGCGCACCAACTACACAAAGCATATATTTAATCATAGGTAAAAAACCACTAAGTCCAATTTCAGTAAAAGTTTTTGCTACTAGACAAAATACACCTATAGGTGCTACTTTCATAACTGTCATAGTCATACTCATCATTATACTATTCCATTGATTGAAATTATTTGCGATATGTCTAACTCCATCTCCTTGAGAAGCTAATATAAAACCTAAAAGAACGGCAAAAAATATAATTTGAAGCATACTTCCTTCTGCTAATGATTGAATAGGATTTTTAGGCACTATATCTAGTAGAGTTTCTACCACACCTTTATTTTCAGCTATTGTTGTTTCGGCTATTTTTACTGTACTCATGTCAAGACCTATCCCTGGATTAACTATGCTTGCTAAACCTAGTGCAATTGCAATTGCAATGGCTGTTGTTACTAAATAAAAACCTAATGTTTTTATTCCTACCTTGCCTAATGTAGTTGTATCTCCTATAGACATTGTTCCACATACAAGCGAACAAAATACTAAAGGTACAACCAGCATTTGCATACCTCTCATAAATGCATTTCCTACTAAGTAAAAAGCTCCTTCAGCTAAAATATCATCTCTTAAATACCCTGCTGGTATACAATAATGACATAATAACCCTAAAATCATACCACTAATCAGACTTATAAATATCTGTGTTGATAGACTATATTTCTTCATATAATTCCCCCCTTAAACATCTATGGTTTTATATATTCTTTTAATGCCTCCTGCCAACTTGACATTTTGTAATATTTAGAAAGATTTAAAATAAAGTTATTTAATACTTTGTAATTTTCAGTCTCATCTTGTTTTATAGTTATTTTTGTCTTAGACTTTAATATTTTAGCTATCTCTACAGCTAGTTCGTATTTACTACAATTTCCTTCACAAGCTGCATGATAAGTTCCGTAATCTTGGGATGTTATTAAATATACTATCAATTTTGCTAAAGCTTGTGGACTTGTTGGAGAACCATAATGATTACCAAAGGCTTCTATAGGTTGATTTGATTTACAAGCTTTAATTACTTGTTGCACAAAATCATTTTTTCCTCCATAAACCCATCCACTTCTTATAATAATATACTTATAGTTAAATTCTTTTACTCTTTGTTCTCCAATAAGTTTTGTTTTTCCATATAATGTTGTTGGCACAGGAATATCAAATTCATTATATGA
>LJHD01000117.1 GCA_001983475.1 Candidatus Epulonipiscium fishelsonii
TGTGGAGGAAGTGATGACGGAACACCAAAACCAATATCAGTTAGTGTTGTTTCAGGTTCAATGTCTGAAAATACTCCAGCAGGAGTTGGAGTTAAAACTCTAGTTGAAAAATTAAATGAATATAGTGGAGGAACAATTGAAGCCACTGCCTATTATGACACTGCGCTTGGAGACGCTAAAAGTATGGTGCAAAGTTTGCAAAACGGAACTGTTGATATAGGAGTTGCGGGGAGTTCATACTTTTCATCTATTGTTCCCGAAGTTCAAGTTCTAGAATTACCATATATGTTCGATAGCTATGAACAAGCAAGGACTATTGTAGATGGAGAAATTGGTCAAGAACTTCTAGATATGTTTGAAGCAAAAAATATGATTGGATTATCTTTTTGGGAAATTGGATTTAGACAACTATCAAATAAAGATAAAGATATAGTGAACGTGGAGGATGTAAAAGGTTTAAAAATGAGAACACTAACAGCTCCAGTTCAAGTAGCACTGTGGGAATCTTATGGAGCACTTCCAACATCTATTGATTCATCTGAGTTATACACTTCTTTACAACAAGGAGTCATTGATGGCCAAGAAAATCCACTTTCTGAAATAGTAACTAAAAAACTATACGAAGTTCAACCACATGTGTCAATGACTTCTCATGTGTATACTCCTATGGTTTTAGGAATGAGCAAATTAACTTATGATAAATTCGATGACGCTCAGAAAGAAGCCTTAGATAAAGCCGTGGCGGAGGCAACAAAAGCCTCTAGGGATATGGTTAATCAAATGGAAGCAGATGGACTTGTTGCACTTCAAGAAGCAGGAGTAAGTATTGTAACAGAACCCAATATAGATGAATTTAAAGAAATAGGAAAAGAGTCATACGCAATCTTTACAGAAAAATATGGTGATGAGCTTATAAATAAAATTAATACAGCTAAAGGGGAATAGTACATGGAGTATGTTGATTTAAGTTTGCCAATTGTTCCTCATTGGAGATATCCTATTCAAATCGAAGATGCAAAATCTTTTAAAAAAGGCGATTTATTTAATATAAAGCAATATGACTTAAAATCTCATTGGTATACCCATATAGATGCTCCTTTGCATTATGTTGATGGCGGAAAACATCTTGATGAATTTCCTCTTGATATATTAATTGGAAAGGCATTGATTTTGGATTTAAGTCATGTAAGCGCAAACGAAGCTATAACCGAATATATTTTGAAGAAAGCTGTAGGAGATGCAAAAGACACAAATTTTATAATTATAAAGACTTGTTGGGAACAAAAAACTGATTGGAACACAACTGACTATTGGGACAATGCACCATATATAACAGAAGATGGAGCAAAGTTTATAGCTAGCCTAAATCCCAAAGTAGTTGGGTTTGATTTTCCTCAAGATTATG
>LJHD01000118.1 GCA_001983475.1 Candidatus Epulonipiscium fishelsonii
ATATTCTAAAGCTGTTAAAAAATCTTCGTCAATTTCACAAGCTTCATCATCACCTGCTTTGCGAAGCTCTTCTTGACGTTTAAATCTTTCTCTTTGATCTATCGGGTCATTCAATTCCGAAAATGCATTTGCATATTCACGACCACCTATGAATAACTCAAATCTTTCTGTATAATCTAGATCATCTTTTTTTCTTTTTGAAAGTGGAGAAATTTCTACTGGATAATCTATTACAAAAGTAGGTTGAATTAATTTATCTTCCGCATATTTTTCAAAAAATAAATTTAAAATATCGCCCTTTTTATGATGCTTCTCAACTTCTAAATGATGTTCTTTAGCAAGTTTTATTGCTTCTTCTAAAGTTTTAATTTGTTTAAAGTCCACTTCAGCATATTTTTTTACTAAATCAATCATAGAAATTCTTTCAAATGGCTTTTCTATATTAATTTCCACATCATTATATTCAACAATTCCTTTGTCTAAAACTTTATTTGTAACATGTTTAATTATTCCTTCAGTAATATTCATCATATCTTCATAGTCTGCATATGCTTGATATAATTCAATCATTGTAAATTCTGGATTATGTCTAATTGACATTCCTTCATTTCTAAAAACACGCCCAATTTCATAGACCTTTTCAAATCCACCAACTATCAACCTTTTCAATTTCAGTTCTGGTGCAATTCTTAAATACATGTCCATATCCAAAGTATTATGATGTGTTTTAAATGGCCGTGCAGCTGCTCCGCCAGCAATCGAATGAAGTATTGGAGTTTCAACTTCTATAAATCCAAGTTCATCTAAATATCTTTGTCTATACCGCACTTCCGTGTCTTTTAATCCATGATATTTTTCTGGCAAAATTTTTAAGCTTTTTGATAATAATAAAACTTCTTTCGCTCTTATTGAAACTTCACCTTTTTGAGTTTTAAATACTATTCCTTTAATTCCTATAATATCTCCAATATCATATTTTTTAAATTCAACAAAGGCTTCTTCTGTTAATTCATCTTTTCTAACATATGATTGTATTTGTCCACTAGTGTCTTGTACATGAATAAAAGAGGCTTTTCCCATATCACGTTTAGTCATAATTCTTCCAGCAATTGATACTTCTTTTCCTTCATATTCCTCAAAATTATTAATTATATCTTTTGAATTAGCGGTTACTTCATATTTTGTAACATTAAATGGGTCACGTCCATTTTCCCTCAAATTCTCTAATTTTTCACGACGTATTTTTTCAAGTTCGTTCAAACTTACTTCTGGTGTTTCCATTAAAATAACTCCTTTTATAAAATTTGGTCTTGTTAAGTTCTATCAAAAAAACTTTATCTTGTTTGGGAGGTCAGGTTCTTCGACCACATACTCCGCAAAAACTTTTAATAGAGCAATTCTTCATTTTAACTTAACAGCTCCTAAAATTTAAGGCAAAAATTCGCTGAATTTTTACTAGTAAATAAATACCTATTAAATATGGACTATAATGCCCTACTTCAAAAGCAAATCCATATCACTTACTTTGTCATAAATAATGTTAATCATCAACTCTAACACAAAACATTAACACCTGTAAAGTCGTAGGTCTTTAGGTAATAAAATATGTAGCCAGTTATGCTAGTTAAATATTTTATTATATTAGATATACTTACAAGTGGAAGTATTTTTTTGAAGATTGGGGAGTGGAGCTCCCCAACTACTATAGTCAAATTTAATTGCTAATATTTCAAGTACCTTTACTATACTTTTAATAAAATTAACTAGCACAAGACGTTTTTTTATTAATACTTAAGACTTAATCAATTTATTCTCACAAGTTCATAATTTTTTGCAATTAACTAATTTGTAATTTCTAATACTGTATATTCATCAGTTCCAAAATCCGTATCCACTTTAATTTTGTCTCCTACTTTTTTACCAATAATTGCTGAACCCACTGGTGACTCATTTGATAGCTTTCCATTCAATGGATCCGCTTCTGTCGAACCAACAATTTTATATACAACATCTTCATCAAAAGTTGCATCATATAGTTTTACTGTATGTCCTGGACGTACTGTATCTGTTTTTTCATCTTCGCCATTTATTACTATAACATTTTTAAGCATTTTTTCTATTTCAACTATACGTGTTTCAATTTCTGCTTGTCTATCTTTTGCTGCATCATATTCCGCATTCTCTGATAGATCCCCTTGTGCTCTTGCCTCTTTTAATTCTTCTGCAACCTTGTTACGTTCAATAGTTTTTAAACTTTCTAGCTCTGCTTCTAATTGATGAATTCCTTCTTTTGTTAACAAAACTTGTTTTGCTGCCATTATAGTCCTCTTTTCTATTCCAAAATTTTCAATTTTAAGATTATAACTTACAATACTTATATTGTCAACTTATCGATTTAGTATGCACTTGTTTAATATCAATTTTAAATTCATCTATTTTCTTCCTAAGAATACTTTTTGTGTATCCTGCAGACATCAAAACAGCTTCAATAAAATCTGCTGTTACTTCTTTTTTTTGCCAAATCAAATCAAATTTGTACCATATATTCGGTCCAAGAGATTTGATTTTATAATCCTTATTTGGTTGTGTTAAACATATAAACGTGGATTTTGCATTGCAAAAATTTACATAACGTTCATCTCCAGATAAATCATATATTAAATTCATTTGATTTAATGTCGTTGGATTTGGATACATAAGATTAATCTTTAGTTTTGTATCTTTATAAATATCTAAAACTATTTCCTTAT
>LJHD01000119.1 GCA_001983475.1 Candidatus Epulonipiscium fishelsonii
AATAAGTTAAAATAATATTTGTGAAGGTATATGAGTTATTATTATAAAGGAAGAAAGTAATAACTAACTATCTCTAGTAATAGGTATATAGAAGTACAAGAGGAATTATGATAGGAATAATGCTGCTGAGTAGGTGAAATAAAGGAAAAAGTAAGGTGGTAGTCCTCCTGTGAAATAGATTTAGAATAATATTCCTAAATAGTTAAATTATTCTCTAGAAATAGGTATATATAGAAGTACAAGAGGAATTATGATAGGAATAACGCTGCTGAGTAGGAAAAGTAAGGTGGTAGTCCTCCTGTGAAGTAGATTTAGTAATAATATTCCTAAATAGGTATAATATTAAAATAAGTTAAAATAATATTTGTGAAGGTATATGAGTTATTATTATAAAGGAAGAAAGTAATAACTAACTATCTCTAGCAATAGGTATATATAGAAGTACAAGAGGAATTATGATAGGAATAACGCTGCTGAGTAGGAAAAGTAAGGTGGTATGCCTCCTGTGAAATAGATTTAGTAATAATATTCATAAGTAATAATATGACAATAACTTAAAATAATGCTTGTGAGAGTATATGAGTTATTATTATAAAGGAAGAAAGTAATAACAAACTATCTCTAGCAATGAGTATATATAGAAGTACAAGAGTATGATAGGAATAATAAAAATAAGGGAAAAAGCTAGTTGGTCTTCTTCCATATGAGATTTAGTCACGTTAATCCGTGGTGAAAAATAAGCTATAGAGAGAACAAATACTCTATAGCTTGGAAAATATTTATCTAGGTACTCCGTAAATTCCTACGATTATACCTAATATTGCTCCAGCAAGAACTTGTAAAGGAGTGTGTCCTAACAGTTCTTTTAATTTAACATCAAATTTGAAAATATTACTATTAAACTGAATATTTTCTACTAATTTATTTAAAACTTGTGCTTGTTTTCCAGCTTCAAGCCTTACGTTTGTTGCATCATACATAACAACAAAACTAAAAACAGCAGAAATTGCAAACAATGCACTATCATATCCATATGCTTGCCCTACCCCAACTGCTAATGCCATTGTAAAAGAAGTGTGAGAACTTGGCATACCTCCTGAAGAAGTTAACTTTGAAAAGTCTACATTCCCTGAGCCATACCAAGCTATAATTAATTTTATAAGTTGAGCTATAAACCAACTTAATATTGCTGCTCCAAGTATACGATTTCTCATTAGCTCGCCTAGCATTACATCCCCCTAACTTTTTCGATAAACTAAATTTTCGGCTAATCCTCTAAGTACAGCTGTATCTCCACTTAAATGATCTAAACAATTTACTGCTTTTTGTGTAAGTTCATCTGCTATTTTATAGCATTCTTTTATGTTATAATATAAAGTATACGTATTTTTACAATTTCTAATGTCGCTATGAACTGGCTTTCCTAATTTGTCTGTTGTGGAAGTTTCATCAAGGACATCATCAATTATTTGGAATACTTTTCCAATATACTGTCCATAACGTTCTAAAGCGTTAATTTCTGTTTCTGTTGCTTTTCCTAAAATAGCACCCATCTTGGTAGAAGCTTTTATTAAGGCTCCTGTTTTATACAGATGAATTGTATCTAGTGTATTAATTGGTATTATTTTTCCTTCGCTTTCCAAATCAAGCATTTGCCCAGCTACCATTCCATTAATGCCACAATCCCTTGCTAAAATATGTGTTGCTTGTACTCTTGTCCAATCTCTTTTTTCTAATGCATCATTTAACATGATTTCAAAGGCATAACTTAATAATCCATCACCCGCTAAAATTGCAGTTGCCTCATCAAATTGTTTATGATTTGTTGGCTTTCCTCTTCTTAAGTCATCATTGTCCATTGCGGGTAAATCGTCATGAATTAAAGAATATGTGTGTATCATTTCCATTGCTGTTGTAAACGCCCAAATATCTTCTTTTCCTCCAACAGCTTCATATGCCAATTTCATCAATATAGGCCTAATTCTTTTTCCGCCAATGCATAAACTATATTGCATAGCTTCATAAAGTCTAGAAAAATTACCCTCACTCCTTGGCAAATATCTGTTCATATTATTTTCGATTTCTATTTTATAAAGTTCTAAGTTACTTTTCATATCCATTGATTTCACCAGCTTCACAAACATAGATTTCCTGTTTTGCATTTTGTAGTATTTCATTACATTTTTTTGCTAAGACTATACCTTCTCTATAAAGTTGCATACTATTTTCTAAAGATATATTGCCATGTTCCAATTTTCTCATAATATCTTCTAATTGTTGAATTGACTGATCAAACATTGTTTTTTACCACCTTTTTCACATATGCCTCTATTTCTCCATTGGACAGAATAATATTTAAATTGTCTCCAACATTAATATTATCAGCAACATTAATTATTTTAGATCGACTAGTTACGTAACTGTAACCTCTACTTAAAGTTGCTATAGGTGACAATTTTTCCAGTTGATTTAAGTTGTTTATATATTTTTGTTCACATTGAGCAATTTTTTGCTTATACATATTTGTTACTGCTATAGATAGTTGTTCTAATTTTGTTTGGTACCCCGCTAAATCATAGCTGATAGTTTGTTGTAATGTTTTTATATAGTGTTGAATTTTATCTTTGTATAGTGTAGCTGATGGAAATACAACTTCAGCAGCAGCAGAAGGAGTAGGTGTCCTTAAATCACTTACAAAATCAGCAATTGTAAAATCTGTTTCATGTCCAATTGCTGAAACAATGGGTATTCTTGAGTTATATATACACCTTGCTAAGTTTTCATCGTTAAACACCCATAAATCTTCTTTTGACCCGCCCCCACGTGCCAAAATCAATACATCAACAAAATTATCTTTATTTGCTTGTTTAATTTGATGCATTATTTCTTCGGGAGCATTTTCTCCTTGAACTAAAGTATGGTAAATATATATTCCAATAAAACTATTTCTTCTTTTTGTAATATTTAGGATGTCTTGTAACGCAGCCCCTGTACTAGATGTTATAACGCCTACTTTTTGTGGAAGAGTTGGGATTTGCTTTTTATTTTCAAACAAGCCTTCTTCCTGTAATTTAAGTTTTAATTTTTCAAACTTATTATACACATCTCCTGTGCCAAATTGCTCAATCTTAGATATATAAGCCTGATATCTACCAGATTTTTCGTATAAGTCAATTCGTGCCTTTACAAAAACTTTAATTCCATCTTTTAACTTAAAATCCAAGTCACTTGCTTCTTTATTAAACATGACACTATTAATTATAGCATATTCATCCTTTAAATTAAAATAAATATGACCAGAAGTTTGGTATATGCAATTTGAAATTTCACCCAATATCCATATATCATGTAAAAAGCACTCTGATTTCAACATTCTACTTACATAAAAATTTAAATCTGATACACTAATTGCCTGTCTATTCATATGCACCCACATTAGTATTTATTTTGCCTAAAATCCCGTTTATGAAGTTAGCTGATTTTTCTGTACTGTATATTTTCGCAATCTCCATGCATTCATTTATAGAAACTTTTTCAGGGATACTTTCTTCCCATATAATTTCATATACTGCAATTTTTAAGATAGCATAATCTACCTTAGATACTCTGTCTAATGACCAATTTATAAGGTTTTCTTTTAAAATATTTTCAATTTCTTGTTCTTTTTCTAGAATTGCTTCAAACTCTTCAATTATAAAAGTTTTAATTTTACCTTTAATATTGGCTGTTCTTTCTTCTAATATTCTTTTAATATCATCTTGAACTGTTTTTTCATATAACATCTGCATTATTATTTCTCTTGCTTCTCGTCTAGTCATTTTTTCCTCCGAAAATTTAGTGTTTTCCTTGTATGCAAGTGCATACGGTCCTATATATATTTATTTTTATGCTGGGAACATAATCTCCAATATTTACATAGAAATTATATATGCCTTGTACTGGCGAAAGGTCGTCAGTACAAGGCATATACAATCTAAATATAGTTTAAATTTCAGTTTATAGTCACACAGGATTTATTAGTTGTGGGAGTATATAGTGTTCCGCTACATATTTATATGCTTTGTAGGGGCAAATCTTAGAATCCATGTCTGTATAAAAATAATTACACAGAAGTTTAGTTTTTAAGTTATAGGTTGTAATACCCTATAATGATATTTTATAAGCTGTGTGGTGTCTTGGCTTATCGTGCTATTAATTCCTGGCATAACTTAATAAAAGAATATATCAAAACATTATTTTTGTCAAGTAATATTTTGGGAATTCATGGGTGCATCCCACCAGCAAAGTAGTGGGCATTTTTGCACCATTTCTATTATAATATATAGTATTTTAGTTTGTTTTTTCTAATTGAACACCTATAATATATACATCAACTGTACGAACTAAAAGTCCTGTCATAGTTTCTATAGCACTTTTAACTTTTTGTTGTACTTCTTGGCAAAGACTAAGAACTTTTACACCATATTCTACAACGGCAGAAACACTGATAAAAACTTCTTCTTCTCCAATATCAACTTTTATACCTTTTGTAATTTTCTTTCCAGTTATGGTATGCATTATATCTTGCTTAGGCGAACCAACTGTTACTAGCCCATCTACTTCCAAAGCTGCTATTTCTGCTATAACCGCTATAACATCATCTGCTATTTGAACTTGCCCTACTTCATCCATAATTTGAACCCTCCCTAATAATAATTATAGCCTAATTTCACTATTATTATTATACCTAAATTATAAGTTGTTGTAAATTAATTTAATTAAAACTTAACAAGTGCTTGTAGCTATATTTTATAGTAGCACTTGTGGGTGGAGTATTAATGTGAACCATAATTTTATGATAAAGGAAAAAAAGCCAAAGGGATTTTTCTCTTAGTATTATGTATAGTGATTTTAAGTATTAGAAACAAATTAATTATGGCGGTACAGGAGTGAAGCTCCTAAACTATTAAAAAAATATTGTAGCTTATAAATATAAATTTGTTTGTTGACGTGATACTAAAGTTGCATAGTTACAAAATTATCTAATTATGGTAAAATAACTATTGTAAGATTAATTTATAGTATGAAAAAAGAAAGAAGGAAAATAGATGAAAGCGGAAGAAAAAGATTTACTGACTTTTTTAGAAGGAAGAGGAAAAAAATTTGTGATACCTGTATATCAAAGAAACTATAACTGGAAAAAAGAACAATGCGAACGATTGTTTAATGATATTTTGGAAGTTATAAATAATGGTTATAAAAGTTATTTTATCGGGTCAATGGTTTATGCTGAGGGAAAAGATAAAGTTTGTCATATTATAGATGGACAACAACGATTAACAACTATATGTATATTACTTTTGGCTATTGCTCGCTTTTTAAAAGAAAATAGTCCAAGCACTAAGTTGGATGAACAAATATTTGAAGATTATCTTATAGATAAATATGCAGATAAAGAAAAGAAATTAATACCAATAAAAGATGATAAAGAGGCGTATTATACTTTGTTTGATCAAAAGAACTTTATTGCAGATTCGAATATAACTGTTAATTATCGTTATTTTTATGACCGTCTTGATAAAGTTAATACAGAAGATGTTAATATAGAAGATGTTTATAAAGCCATAAAAAAATTATTTATTGTTGAAATTAAACTTGAAAGAGAAGACGACCCACAACTTATTTTTGAGAGCTTAAATTCAACTGGGTTGGATTTGGAGGAGTCTGATAGAATAAGAAATTTTATCTTGATTGGTAAACCGCCTAAAATTCAGGAAAAATTATATAATGAATATTGGTATAATATAGAAAAAAATACATTAAATAAAACAACAGCGTTTATAAGGGATTATTTAAGTTTTAAACAAAGAAATGTGCCCAATGAAAATAAGGTATATTTAACATTTAAAAATTTTGTTAGAGATAAGGATACAGAAGAGGTATTAATTGATTTGTTAAAGTTTTCTAATTTTTATAAAGAAATAGTTTCAGCAAATTATCAACGATCTAACAATAAACAAGATATTGCTTTAGCGCATATAAACAAACTTGAAGTTGGTGTAAGCTATCCATTTTTACTAGAATTGTTTGATGATTTAAATAATGGAAAATTAGATAATGAACAATTTATTAACTGTATTAATTTGATTCAAAATTTTACAATACGAAGGTATATTTGTAATTTATCTACTAACAGACTTAATAAAATATTTATGATTTTGGGCCGAGAAATAAAAGAGAGTAAATATTTTAATAAAAACTATGATAATTTACTGGGTCATATATTAACAAAATATGATTTTCCAAGTGATGATACAATAAGAAAAGTTTTGCAAACAGCAAATATATATAAAATGAAGCAAAAGAAAAAAGCTTATTTGTTTTATATGCTGGAAAACTTTGAAAATGAAGAACGTGTGGATATTTTCAACTTATTTGAAGAAAAAACATTAACTGTTGAACATATTATGCCTCAAAAATTATCTTCTACTTGGATAGAGGAGTTAGGTATAAACTATAATGATGTGCACGAAAAATATTTGCATACTTTAGGAAACTTAACTTTAACAGGATATAATGCTAAAATGAGTAATAAATCATTTAAAGAAAAACAAACTATGGAAAAAGGATTTAAAGAGAGCCGTTTATATTTAAATAAATATTTATCTGAAATAGAAAAATGGGATGAGAAAGAAATAAAAATGCGTACAAAATTTTTAACAGACAGATTTTTAAATATATGGAAATATCCAAAGAAATTAAAACTAGATGTGTTGCAAGAAAAAATATATTCGTTAGATGAAGATGTTGATTTTACAGGTACATCAATTAAAAAGTTTGATTTAAATAATAGTATCACTGAAGTTTCAAGCTGGAGTAACTTTACGGAAAAAATTTGTCACCAATTATATGATATAGAACCTATTATCTTGATTAAATTAGCTAATGATAAAATTTTAAAAAATTTTATTGCATCTGTTCCAGATAGTTTAAAGAAGCCAATAGAAATATCAAGCAATGTATATTTAAATTCTAATTCTAATGTTACATTAAAACTTAAGATGTTAAAAAGATTGCTTTCATATTATGATATAGAACCATCAAATATAGAGTTATATATAGAAAATAAAAATTAAAGCATTGTAATAAAGTTAAAGTGTGATATAATAATAACGTTGCATGTAAAGTATCATGCTAACACTGGTTCGAGAGCCTCCCAGAAAAAAAAACTAAGGTATTGGAGTGATGTAAAATGAATACAAGAAAGATGACACTTATAGGAATAGGAGTAGCTATAAATATAGTATTTGCATTTATAGCATTAACATGGAAGCTTCCTATATATGGGGATTCAGTGGGAACGTTATTGGTAGCGTTTTTATTGGGGCCAAAATTTGGTATTTTAACAGGATTATGTGCAAGTATGATAAGTGGAGCATTGTTTGATGTATATGCTTTTGCATTTATGCCAGCACAAATTGCAACAGGGTTTTTTGCAGGACTTATGTATAAGAAAGGTTGGATTACTAGCAAGAAACAGCCACTAGGAGTTTTTGTAATTGCTTTACCGACAGCACTACTTAGTGCAGTGATTGCAGCTTTTGTTTTTGGCGGAATTACTTCGGCTGGTTCATCTTACATTGTACAGATGTTAAAGACAATAGGCTTTAACGATGTTGCAAGTGTATTTGTTATTCAAATTTTGACCGACTACTTAGATGAATATGTTGGTACATTATTAGTTTTATTGGGGCTAAAAGCAATCCCTGCAAAATTTAAAATTATATAGTACAGAAATCTGTATAATATATATATTAACTTGTATAAATTTGTCATTAACATTATTTCGTGAAAAAAAAGAGCCCCCACTATTTATAGTGAGGGGCTTATTATATGGATAAATATAACTATTGTCCAATAGCATCAATAAGTATAATTTGATCAGCAATTGCTTGTGCTGGATAAGATTGCATTACTGGACCAGAATAAGAAACATTAATTACTTGACCTGATTTTAAATCTTCTAATTTATATATACGACGGTCTCTAATGTGTCTAATAGCAGTATTTTCTTTGAAAGAAAAAATAGTGTGTGGTTCAGTTTCATCTTTATCTCCAACAGCGATACTTGTAACTTTACCATCTTTTGTTGAAACCTCAAGGACTCTTACATTTTCCATAACTGTTGCAGCATCAGCAGTATCAGTAGCAGCATCAGTAGCATCAGAAACTAAAGTTATTTCATATGCAGCTACTTGTGCAGGAATAGACATGGTCATAGCTTCTGCATGCCTAACATTAATTGTTTGACCTGCTTTTAAATCTGCTGGAGTATAAAGTCTTCTATTCATAATGTGTTTAATATTTGTTTTGTCATTTAAATGGAATATTGTTTGATCCATTGGGTTTTCTGGGTCTTGTGGATTTCCTACAACAACACTAATTTGACCTTTATTATCTCTTACATCTACAATATATACATTTTCCATTAAAATTCCTTCTCCTTCAATAATAACTTCATTTTCATCTGTTGTTGGACGTTCTGGGTCTGGTACATAAATAATAGGTGCTGGTCCTGTAGGAATATCTGATGACCATGGAAGATCTGCAACAGGTCCGCCTTCTTCAAAATCAGGTAACATACTAGCTGGTGCATGTGCAGACATAGGTGCAGCTGCTTTCATTGGATCGATTGCTAATGAAACATTGTTAATAAATTTTTCAGGTAGTGGATTACTTGTAAAATTTATATTTCCAGCACTATCTGATTCCCATCCAATATTAAATAAGTCAACTAAATCCATAAATGGTACATAAAGATTATTATTGCTTGTAAAAGTTGGAATACCTTCAAGAACTGAATCTCCTTGTAGAGTGAATTTAGTTTCAGTAGGTGATATTTGGTCATCAATAGGTAATGAGTCACCCACTGGTAATTCTAGTGTAGCGATTGGTGATGCCAGAGATATTGGAGCTGGTGTTGCTTCTGCAGCAAAAGTTGGAATACTCATAGCCATTAAAATTGTCCCCATTATTAAAGATTTAAATTTCATATTTTTACCTCGCATTATAATATTTTTTGAAACTATAATATATAGACGCAACAAAAATTGATAAAGTTCCTAAAAGTTTAAAATATTTTTTATAAAAGATTTTTTATAAAAGATTTTTAATATCTGAAAGTTCTTTTTTAGTAGGACTTAAAAATTATATTTATTTAAGTTTCTATTTACTATAGTGAGCTGAACCCATAAAAACATATAAAAAAAGCCAAGTCTCCTTGGCTAAAATACAAAATTATATATTATTATCTGTTTACAACTTGTTGAAACTCTTTTATTTTATCCCTTAAATCTTGGCTTATGCTTAAATTATTTTCAGAGCAAACGACATTTGTGTTATTAATATCTTCAAGTTGTGATATGCCTTTATTTAATTGATCTAAAGATTCTTTTTGCTGATAAGTGCTTTCGATTAACATAGTACTATTATTTGCAGCATCCTCAACTGTTTGAACAATACTATTTAAAGCTAAGTCTGTTTCATTAACTAGAGATTGACCTTTTTCAACACTAGTTATGCTATCTACAATAATTTTTTCAATCTCTTTTACAGTTTCTGAACTTTTAGTAGCCAAATCTCGGATTTCATTAGCAACAACCGCAAAGCCTTTACCAGCTTCGCCTGCTCTAGCAGATTCTATAGCAGCATTTAATGCTAATAGATTGGTTTGACTTGAAATGTTTTCAATTATTTTTATTACTTCAGCTATGTTAACACTGGACTTGTTGACTTCTGTCATAGCTGTAATCAAGTTTTTCATATATTTTGCTCCAATTTCAGCTTTATCTTTAGCCATAATAGAAATTTTATTTGTTTCTTCAATTTTATTAATATTATTTTCTAAGCTATTTGATAATTCTGATATTGAATGAATAAACACTTTGACTAGTTCGGATTGTTTTGCTGTTCCATTGGATAAATCAGTTACACTTTGACTGACTTGACTTGAAAGACCAGAAAATTCTTCTAAGCTATCTGAAATATCTTTAATTATAAAATCTTGATTTTGTTTTAATTGAGATATTTCATTTAAATATGGTATAATTCCTACAATTTCCACATGTCCAATGTTTTGGCCTGCATTATTTTTAATATATTCCACATCAACAGTATATTCGTTTTCGTCTATCTTAAAAGTTGTATTTTTTTTCCCTCTTTTTAAACAAGCTATTCCGCAATCAGAACTTGAACAAATTTCTGCTCCCCAATTGCTGCAATTTTTTCCTAATAGTTCTTTTCTTGATTTACCTAATTGCTTTTCTACAGATTTATTAACAAATATCCAATTTTTATTCATATCAGTTGCAGAAATGATTGATGGTATAGAATCTAGAATATTAGTTAACTTCTCTGTTTCTTTTTTTGATTGTTTAAACTTTTTAAGTAAAAATACACAAGTTCCACAAGATATAATAAGTAGCATTCCTAAAATAATGTTTAACATAAAAATTTTCCTCCTTTTGCTTTAGATTAGAGATTAATACGTTTGAGTGTAAACCAGTTATGATAACTAAGACTAAAAATGTATTTGTTTAAGAATGGTTGCGATTTGAAATGTCGTCATGAATACTGATAAAAAGAAGAATAGAATTAATCGCCTTTAGTATTCTAAAATTGAATACTTTTAATAAAATTAACTTATCACAAGCTGTTAATACTAGTATAATTCTATTTATAAACTTATGCTAATTAATAAAGCTATAGTACTATTTATTTAATTAAAATATACAAACTTCTATATGAATTAATAAACTGCTAATAACTTTAGAAAAAAGTAATAAATGTACTTAAAATAGTGGCAACTAAATTTAATTATATACTAGACTCAATTAGAAATTGTACATAAAATAATTAAATAAAAAGTAGAGTACTATCCTTTATATAGTGATTATAGAATCATCTTTTTTGGATAATAACTAGAATATTCTTCATACAAAAAAACAAGAAAAAAGCCATAATGTCTTTTTTCTTATTTTTTTAATCTATATCTTTTATATATTTTCCTGTTAAATCATACATAAACCATTCTGCAATATTTGTTATATGATCTGCTATACGTTCCAAGTATTTTATAATCATAATATATTTTGCACCTTTTTTGGTAAATGATATATTAGTTTTCATCTCTTGAATTAATTCGTCCCATATCTTTTTAAAATTAGCATCTATTTTATCATCATAGTCTCTAACTGCTTGTAGCTTCTCAATATCTTCATTAATAAAACTATCCATTGTATTTTTTAACATCCCCTCAACACGTCTAGCCATTTTTTCTATATTTCTTTTATAAGCAACATCTCTTGACCATTCGCCATCTTTTAAATGAATAGCATACATACAAATATCACGACATTGATCCGCAATTCTTTCCATATCAGTTACAATTTTAAAACTTGAGATAATTTTGCGCAAATCTTTAGCTAATGGTTGCTGAGTCATTATCAATTTAACACAACTTTGTTCAATTTCTAATTCAAGTAAATCAAAATGTACATCATTGTTAATAATTGTTGGCCCTATTCCCTCCTTATCTTGGATAATAACTTCTATCATTTGCTTAATTAAAACTTCTAGATCTGAACCCATTTTAATAACGGTTTCACTTAAATTTGTTAGTTCTTGTTCAAATATTACTCGCATAAATCCCCATTATCCCCCTTAAATTCTTATAAAGTATAAATTACATTAACCAAATCTACCTGTAATATAATCTTCTGTACGTTTATCTTGAGGAAAAGAAAATATTTTTTCAGTCTTATTACATTCAACTAAATCCCCTAATAAAAAGAATGCTGTTTTGTCAGATATACGAGTTGCTTGTTGCATATTATGAGTAACTATAACAATCGTATAATCTTTTTTCAGTTCGCTAATTAAATCTTCTATTTTTAAAGTAGAA
>LJHD01000120.1 GCA_001983475.1 Candidatus Epulonipiscium fishelsonii
AATTCTTACAAAGAAGCAAGCATGGCTTTAGAGGTTGGCAAAATATTTAATAGCGAAGGATATATTTCAAGTTATGCAAAACTGGGAATTGGACGTATTATTTATCAACTGCCACTATCTTTATGTAAAATGTTTATTCAAGAAGTATTAAAAGGAAAAAAAGTACAAAGTTTTGATGAAGAAACTCTTATAACCGTAAATAAGTTCTTTGAGAATAGTTTAAATGTTTCAGAAACATCAAGACAACTATATATTCATAGAAATACATTGGTATATAGATTGGACAAATTATTAAAAACAACAGGCTTGGATTTAAGAAAATTTGATGATGCAATTACTTTTAAAATAACCATTATGGTGAGCCAATATATGGACTATATAGAAAAACAAAATATGGCAAGAATGTAGAAAAGTAATATTATGAATGGGCGAACAATGTTCGCTTGTTCATAGTAGAAATTCGAAAATATATATTAGTAGAAATTTATAAAAAGGAGAATTGTAGGGTAAAAATTACCCTTACTAATAATTTGCTATGATTCATTTGACAAACGTGTCTAAAACCTATTTGAATGGAACTACTGGATTATATCCTACATCTTTATATATTAACAAAGGAGAATTTGTTTTTGTAACTGGAAGTAGTGGATCTGGAAAATCAACTTTATTAAAGTTGATTTTAAAAGAAATTGAACCAAACCAAGGCAGAATAATGATAAACAACCGTGAAATAACAAAACTTAAGCACAATCAGTTACCATATTTTCGACGAGATATTGGAGTTGTATTTCAAGATTTTAGGCTTCTTTCAAACAAAACGGTATATGAAAATGTATCCTTTGCCATGCAGATTGTTCAAGCAAGCAGAAAAGAGATAAAAAATAAAGTTCCAATTATTTTAGCCCAAGTAGGACTTGCTAAAAAAATTCGTTCTTACCCTCATGAACTCTCAGGTGGCGAACAACAAAGAACAGCAATTGCTCGAGCTATTATAAATAATAGTCCAATTTTAGTAGCTGATGAACCTACTGGAAATTTAGACCCAAATACAGCTTGGGAAATTATGTCTCTTTTGCAAGATATAAATTTAAAGGGAGTTACTGTTATTGTAGCAACACATGAAAGAGAAATTGTTAATGCTTTGAAAAAGCGTGTCATAGATATAAAAAGTGGACGCATTGTAAAAGATACTTATGATGGGAGATACAATGATGAAATGGCATACTATTAATTACCTTTTTGGAGAAGGATTTAAAGGATTCTGGAAAAATAGAATGATGGCTGTAGCATCAATTGCTACAATTATGCTATGTTTAATAATTTTGGGAATTTCATATTCTATTGTTACAAATGTAGAGTATATAATGGTTCAAATTGAACAGCAAATGGGAATTACCGCTTATATCAGTGATGAATATACTCCAGAAAATATAAAGCAAATATATCAACAAATACAAGAAATACCAAATGTGATTGAAGTATCATATATTACATCAGATGATGCTTTAAAGTCATTTGCAGGAAACGATCTTGCATTATATGACAAATTTAAAAATGACAATCCACTTCCAGCTTCTTTTGAAATCGAAGTAAATAAAATAGAAAATCAAGCAGAAGTAGTTTCTATTTTAAAAGCAGTGGATGGATTAGATGTTCGATTTTTAGAGTCAGAAACTGCAACGTTTTTTCAACTAAATCAGTCTGTGCAAATTTTCTCTGGAGTTATAATTGTTGCACTAATTGGAATAGCATTGTTGCTTATAACTAACACTATAAAGCTTACAGTATACGTGAGAAAGAAAGAAATTGGAATAATGAAATATATTGGAGCTACAGATACTTTTATTAGAGTACCATTTTTGATTGAAGGATTATCTATAGGGATATTAGGGGGAGCACTGCCTATTGCAGTGGTATATAATTTATATAACTGGGCAGAAAAAATGTTAAGGCCAAATTTAAGTCAGATATTTTCAGGTATACAATTAAGAACAAGCATGTCGATTACAATGGAGCTTA
>LJHD01000121.1 GCA_001983475.1 Candidatus Epulonipiscium fishelsonii
CTGATGTTATTTGGTTATCAAACTTTTGTCCATAGGTCTCTGCAGCAGATTTAGCAGGGTCAGCATTTTCATAAAGAAGAGATATGTTAATGGTGTCTGTTCCAGCTTCTTCCAATGCTTTTGCAAAATATTCTTGAGCTAATTCTTTATTAGGAACTAAATATTCACCTGTTGTATCACGGAACATTTCTCCTTGTGGAGAAGGTGCCATTCCATATGGTACAAAACCATTTACAGGTACAGATCCATCTTTTAATACATTTTGGGTTAAATCTTCTTTATCAATGGCATATGCTAAAGCTAGTTGTAAATTGTCTCCTTTAAATGATTCGGCTTCTTCATTTATTTGCAAGTACCAAAGATATGCATCTAAAATCTCAACATATTCATCAGTATCTTTATACTTGTCAATAAGAGTATTGCTTAATTTGGCATAATCAACTGTTCCAGCTTCAAATGCGGTAACTCCTGTTGATATTTCTGGAGTTATTCTAAACTCTAGTTCATCAATTTTTATTTCATCTGCATCATAATATGTAGGATTTTTAACCAATTTGATCTTTGTGTCTTTCTCCCAAGATTTAAGTAAGAATGGTCCATTTGATATAAAGCTATCAGCGGTAAAGCCATAGCTATCTCCTTGGGATATAAAAAATTCTTCGTTAATTGGATAAAATGTAGGAAAGCCCATTAAGCTTAAAAAATAAGGTGTTTTTTTAGATAATTTAACTTCTAAAGTTAAATCATCAATTGCTTTTACCCCTAAAGTTTCTGGATCCGCACCTTCATATAAGATTTGGTCAGCATTTAGAATACATGCTCCATCTTGAGTATAAATATATGAATATTCTGCAGCTGGATTAGAAATAATACTTTTCCATGCAAATTCAAAGTCATGAGCTGTAACAGGTGTTCCATTTGACCATTTTGCTTCAGGTTTAAGTTTGAAAATATATGTAAGGCCATCTTCACTTTCAGTATAACTTTCTGCCACCGCAGGTATAATTTTGTCGTCTTTATCAGTAGTCATAAGCCCATCAATCATGGTATTTATTACTTCAAAAGACATACCATCCGTTGCATACATAGTGTTCAAAGAGATAATATCATTTTCTTTAGCCAAAGTTACTGTTTTTAAATCATGTTTTAAAGTACTTGCTTCAGTTTGAGTAGCATTGTCTCCACTACATCCAGTAACTGAAAGCATTAAAATTGTTGTCAAAAATATAGACACCATCTTTTTCATGTTTATTCCTCCTAATTTAAAATTTGAAAATTATATGATTTACATTAAAACACAATTAAAAGATGATGTCAATTTTTTATATTTTGAAATTTGCTTTTACTCAATCTTATTTCCTCCGTTATAAGTTGTTTTAATGCTTTACACATAGGTACTCTATAGGGTAATAACACATAGAAACTAATTTATCTATCTTTGAATAAGTCTATTTATATAGATTGTTACATTTTATCAACAAATATTTAATTTTTGTTCATTGTTTCTTATATAACCTATTGTGCTAGGGCGTTTCTTAAAACTAAAATTTGCATAAAAATAAAAAAAGTATAATTAAAAGT
>LJHD01000122.1 GCA_001983475.1 Candidatus Epulonipiscium fishelsonii
TATAATACTGTTTATAATCTCTCCAAAAAATTTAAATCTTGGATAATAAACATATTGTTAATTTATCCTAAACATAGCGTTATTAATAATCTTACATTTGAGATTATAAACAGATTATGTAAAGGTTGATAAAAAAATTAAATTATAAATATATTGTTCACAATAAGTGGCATATCAGCAAGACTAATAGGCTTAAAGACATTTTAAGCCTATTGCTAGTATAAAAAATATTTTGAGATGGATCATGCAAGTATAGACTTTCAGGTCAGAATCCATATCCTAAACAAAATCAGAGGTTTCATCCATAATCAACAGTTTGAATAAATAATCAAGGTGTCCATTCGGAATTCAGCTGCTAAACGAAATCAGGGATTTCATCCATAATTAACAGTTTGAATAAATAATCATAGCTTCTATTCAGAATTCATATCCTAAACGAAATCAGAAATTTCATCCATAATTAATCTTTTGAATAAACAATCAAAGTGTCCATTTAGAATTCATATCCTAAACGAAATCAGGGATTTCATCCATAATCAACAGTTTGAATAAATAATCATAGCTTCTATTCAGAATTCATATCCTAAACGAAATCAAAGAATTCATCCATAATCAATCTTTTGAATAAACACAATCAGAGTGTCCATTCAGAATTCAGCTGCTAAGCGAAATCAGGGTGTTCATCTATAATTAACAGTTTGAATAATATCCATTCAGAATTCATATCCTAAATAAAATCAGAGCTTTAATATATCTTATTTTTAGCAGCATCATTTATAGGTTTATTCATGATAAGAGAAAAACGGATTTAGGCACCTTGATTCTTATAGCATAAATTATAGCTAAATTAATTTATTCAGGTGAACTAAAGATAAAAAAACAAAGATTTTATAGCTTTAGTTGCATAAATATTCATTATACTATATTTAGAATTCAAAGATAAAAAAACAAAGATTTTATAGCTTTAGTTGCATAAATATTCATTATACTATATTTAGATTTGAGTAATATCTATGAAAAACGACACAAAACGCTAAGCGTTTGTATGTATCTTCTTATGGTATTGTGCATAATGCACTAGTGATGGATGTATAGTTATTTTTTTTAAATTTATCAGATGTGCTAGTTAAATATTTTATTTCTCTGACTAAAACTAAAAATTTATTTAAAAAAAGAGTAAGAGAGCATTGATGAATAAAATAATGTATTTGATGTACAATTTAAAAATAACCTAAATACTCGTTATTTGTACTATATATTGCTTGACAGGTTTGTTGATATATGATAATGTACATATATTAAGTAAATCAGACAATCGCATGCACACTGCCGAAAGGTTGTGCCTGAGGAACGTCCGAGCTTCATAGAGCAAAGGTGCTGGATAACACCCAGTCGAGGCGACTCGAAGGAAAGTGCAACAGAAATAAACCACCTATAACCATAATGAAGGGGGAGCAATATTGTAATTTTCTTCATTGTGCATGATAATAAAGAAGAAGTACCACGAAGGTCTTTATTATAAGTAGGAAAGGATGGAAAGGCGAGGTAAGAGCTCACCGTTTTTTTGGCGACAAAAAAAGCAATGTAAACCCCACTTGAAGCAAGACCGTTTAGAAAGATAGTTTAAAACTGCTCGTTATATCTTAGGTAGGTCGCTAAAGTAAATAGGTAACTATTTATGTAGATAGATGATTGTCAAATACAGGACTCGGCGTATAGATTTGGTTAAAAAAGGAACGTTTTTAAAAACGTTCCTTTTCTTATATTTTTTAATTTCCTAAGCTAAAAATATATTTGTTTAAGAAGGTATAAAAAAACACCCGGAGCATCCCCTGAATATTATTTCTTCATATATAATGTGTTCATTAATTTGGTTTATTCGAATTCTATTGTCGCAGGAGGCTTTCCTGTACAATCATAAAATACACGATTTACACCTTTAACTTCATTTACAATACGTTGTGTAACTTTCTCTAGGATTTCCCATGGAAGCTTAGCCGTTTCAGCAGTCATAAAATCACTAGTTATAACTGCTCTTAAGGCAATTGCATAATCATAAGTACGTTCATCACCCATAACTCCTACTGAACGCATATTTGTAAGAGCAGCAAAATATTGAGATAAATTTATTCCTGCATTTTCAATTTCATTTCTAAAGATCCAATCAGCTTCTTGAACTATTGTAACTTTTTCACTAGTGACTTCCCCAACAATACGTATGCCTAGTCCTGGACCTGGAAATGGTTGTCTTAATACAAGATAATTTGGTAACCCTAATTCTAACCCAACTTTTCGCACTTCATCTTTAAACAATAATCTTAATGGCTCAATAATTTCTTTGAAATCTAAATCTTTTGGTAAACCACCCACATTATGATGAGATTTTATAACAGCAGATTTGCCATGCCCACTTTCAATTATATCTGAATAAATTGTTCCTTGTACTAAATAGTCTACTTTACCTATTTTTTTAGCTTCTTCTTCAAATACTCGTATAAATTCTTTGCCAATGATTTTTCGTTTGCTTTCTGGCTCTGTAACTCCTTTTAATTTTTCTAGAAATCTATCTTTTGCATCAACTTTAATAAAATTTAAATCATAACTTCCATTTGTCCCAAATATCTTTTCAACTTCATCAGCCTCATTTTTTCTAAGCAATCCAGTATCAACAAATACACAAATTAGTTGATTTCCAATAGCTTTTGAAAGCATTACGGCAGCAACAGAGGAATCTACTCCTCCAGAAAGTGCACACAGAACTTTACCACTACCAATTTTTTGTTTCAGTTGTTTAATAGTAGATTCTGCAAAATCAAGCATAATCCAGTCACCTTTACAATGACATATATTTTTTACAAAATTAGTAATCATGGTGTTGCCTTCTTGGGTATGCATAACTTCTGGATGGAATTGAACTGCATATAAATTATTTTTTTCCATTGATGAAATTGGACAATTTTTAGTATGAGAAGTAATTCTAAAATCGTTTGGGACTTCTTCGATATAGTCTGTATGACTCATCCAACATATAGTGTTTTCTTTAACATTATCAAATAGCTTAGAATTTCCATCAATTGATACGTTTGTGCTGCCATATTCACTACTTGGAGCAGTTGATACTTTTCCTCCAAGTAGATATGCCATAAGTTGTGCTCCATAGCAAATGCCTAAAATAGGTACATTTAGTTCAAATATTCTCTTATCACATAAAGGTGATTCTTCATTATATACACTGTTTGGCCCGCCAGTTAAAATTATCCCTTTTGGATTTAACTGTTTAATTTTTTCTAGTGGTATATCATTTGGATGAATTTCACAATATACATTATTTTCTCTTACACGTCTTGCTATTAATTGATTATATTGTCCGCCAAAATCTAATACTATTATTAATTCATTCATAT
>LJHD01000123.1 GCA_001983475.1 Candidatus Epulonipiscium fishelsonii
ATTATATGGTGGTATAGCTGGATATGAAGGCGGAAAAATGGACAATATAATGATGAGGATTGTAGACATTATAAGTTCTGTGCCACTATTACTTATTGTAATCTTGCTTATGGTTATCATTGAACCAGGCCTAAAAACTATTATAATAACAATAGGTATGGTATATTGGGTAGGTATGGCTAGATTAGTTCGTGGTCAAGTATTAAGTTTAAAAGAACAAGAATTTGTTTTAGCAGCACGTGCTTTAGGGGTATCAAAAAGTAAAATCATTATTAAACATCTTATTCCAAATGCAATTGGACCAATTGTAGTATCAATGATGATGTCAATTCCTAGTGCAATTTTTACAGAAGCATTCTTAAGCTTTATCGGTTTAGGAGTTTCAGCACCAGAAGCATCTTGGGGAACACTTGCAAATGACGCATTAGGCGGAATTCGTTCTTATCCATATCAATTGATTATTCCATCAATTGCAATTGCACTTACAATGTTTGCATTTAACTTTTTAGGTGATGGATTACGTGATGCATTAGACCCACGTTTACGTAAATAGGAGGTGAAAATTATGGGAAAAGAGAAAATATTGGAAGTAAAAGGACTTGAAACTTCTTTCTTTACACATCTTGGCGAAGTTCAATCTGTACGAAGTGTTTCTTTTGATATATACAAAGGAGAAGTTGTTGGGATTGTTGGAGAGTCTGGAAGTGGAAAAAGTATAACTTGTATGTCAATAATGAAATTGTTGCAACACCCTGGTAAAATTAAACATGGTGAAGTTCTTTTTAAGGGAGAAGACTTAGTTAAAAAGTCTCCAAAGGAAATGAGAAAAATTCAAGGAGACGAGATTTCTATGATTTTCCAAGATCCAATGACAGCACTAAATCCTGTTTATACAATAGGAAATCAAATGACCGAAGTAATAAGAGCTCATAAGAAAATGACCCAAAAAGAAGCAGAGAAAATTGCAGTAAAAATGCTAGAAGCTGTTGGTATTCCTTCTCCTGAACAACGTTTACAAAACTATCCTCATGAATTTTCAGGTGGTATGAGACAGAGGGCAATTATAGCTATGGCGCTATCTTGTGAACCAGAATTATTAATTGCTGATGAACCAACAACTGCACTAGATGTTACAATTCAAGCACAAATTTTAGATTTGTTAAAAGGATTAAGAGAAAAGCTGGACACTTCAATTATATTTATAACTCATGACCTTGGAGTAATTGCAGAATTGTGTGATAAGGTTATAGTTATGTATGGTGGCATGGTTATGGAAGAAGCAAGTGTTGTAGATTTATTTAAAGATCCAAAGAACCCGTATACAATTGGTCTTTTAAAATCTGTACCAAATCCAGAAACATTAACAAAACAAACTTTGATTCCAATTGCAGGTTCTCCTCCAGATATGTTACATCCTCCAAAAGGATGTGCATTCTGTAATCGATGTGAATATGCAGTACAAAAATGTTTAGATGAAATTCCAAAGTTATACGAAGTTGGTAATGGCCATAAATCAAGATGTCATTTGTATCACCCCGATACACCAGATGAAGTAAAAATCAAAAGAGAGGTGGTATAATGGCTTATCTTTTAGAAGTTCAAAATCTAAAAAAATATTTTACAAAAACAAGTGGTATTATAAAAAAAGAAGTAAAACATATTAAGGCAGTTGATAACGTTTCTTTTGGAGTTAAAAAAGGTGAAACCTTGGGGCTGGTTGGTGAATCTGGTTGTGGAAAAAGTACAACAGGGAGAACTATCTTAAAATTATATGCCCCTACATCAGGTAAAATTTTATTTGATGGAGTTGATATAACAAATCTCAGCGAAAAACAAATGCTACCATATAGAAAAAAAATGCAAATGATTTTCCAAGACCCATATGCATCTTTAAATAGTCGTATGACTATATCTGATATAATTGGTGAAGCAATTGATACGCATAATGTAGCAAGTTCCAAAAGCGAAAAAGCCGATATGATAGCTACTTTGCTACAACGTGTTGGCTTGATGAAAGACCATGCAAGCCGATATCCACATGAGTTTTCAGGTGGGCAAAGACAACGTATTGGAATCGCACGAGCATTGGCAGTAAATCCAGAGTTTATAATTTGTGATGAGCCAATATCTGCACTAGACGTTTCAATTCAGGCTCAAGTTGTAAACATGCTTGAAGAAATTCAGCAAGAAACAGGTATGGGATATTTATTTATTGCACATGATTTATCAATGGTTAAACATATTTCAAATAGGATTGGCGTTATGTATCTTGGACAGTTAGTTGAAATTGGAAATAGTGATGAACTTTATAACAATCCAACTCATCCATATACCAAAGCCCTACTTTCAGCCATACCAATTCCTGACCCTGAAAGCGAAAAATCAAAATCACGTATAATATTACAAGGGGATGTTCCTAGTCCACTAAATCCACCATCAGGGTGCCATTTTAGAACAAGATGTCAATATTGTATGGAAAGATGTAGTATAGAAGAACCAAAATTAAAAACAATCGATGGAGACCATCAAGTAGCATGTCATTTATTTGATTAGTGGCAACTTATTTTAAATCAAGGAGCACATTGTGCTCCAGTATACATTGAGTTTATACAACAGGGTGAATACGGTTAATGTAACATAACATTAGCGACTATCATTCACCCATCCTACATAACAAAACAAATACCGATATTTAAAACAGGAGGATATTAAATGAAATTAAATAGAAAATTTTTATCAATGGTGGCAGCTTTAACAGCTTCAAGTATAATGTTAACAGCTTGTGGTGGAAGCAGTGAAGAAGTAGCAACTTCAATTCCAGTTCAAAAAGAAACAGAAGCTCCAGACACACTTGTATCTGAAGGAGAAGAATTAGCTGTAGATAAAGAAGAAATTAAACTTTCACCAGAAGGATATCCAATTGCCGACGTTCAAGAATTAACATATAATCTTGGTGCAGATCCAAAAACAATTGATCCACAACTTAACTCAGCTGTTGACGGTGGTCAAATAATTAATAATACATTTGAAGGATTAATTAGGGATGTTAACGGAGAAATTCGTCCTGGTATGGCAGAATCTTGGGACATATCTGATGACTCACTTGTATATACATTCCATTTAAGAGATGCAGTTTGGTCTGATGGTCAACCAGTAACTGCAAATGACTTTGTATTTGCTTGGAAACGTGCCGCTGATCCAAAAACAGCATCTGAATATGCTTATATTTTAGAAAGTGCAAACATAAAAAATTCTGGAGCAATTACAAGAATGGAAAACATTGTTGACCCAGCTACTGGCGAAGAAAGACCAGCAACAATTGACGATTTAGGAGTTAAAGCAATTGATGACAAAACTTTTGAAGTTACACTTGCAAATCCAACAGAGTATTTCTTAAGCTTAACAGGATTTGCAACATTCATGCCAGTACGTGAAGACGTTGTTGATGCAGATGGAATTTGGGCAAAAGATCCAACTAAAGCAATCTCAAATGGTCCATTTATGTTAACTGACTATGCTATGGGTGACCAAATAGTTCTTGAAAAAAATCCAAATTATTGGAATGCAGAAAATGTAACTCTTGAAAAAATTGTTTGTAAAATGATTGTAGATTCTTCAACAGCTTTCACTGCATATAATTCAGATCAATTAGATTTACTTGAGTCTGTTCCAACAGCTGAAGTTCCAAAACTAATTGCTGAAAATCCAGAATTTTATGTATTACCATATATCGGAACATATTTCTATGTGTTAAACTTAAACAACGAAGTATTACAAGACATAAATGTTCGTAAAGCATTAAACTTTGGACTTGATAGAAAAATTATTGCTGAACAAGTTGCAGGTGCAGGTCAAATTCCAGCGACTGGATTTGTTGGCCCAGGTTTCCTTGACACAGAAGGAAATGAATTTAATGAAGTAACTGGAGACTATGGAATTCCTATAACTGCTGATGTTGAAGCAGCTCAAAAAGCTTTAGCTGATGCCGGATACCCAGGTGGGGAAGGCTTCCCAGAAATTGAGATTATGTACAACACAAACGAAGGAAATAAACTTCTTGCTGAAGCAGTTCAAGAAATGTGGGCTACAAACCTTGGTATTGATGTTAAATTAACTAACCAAGAATGGGCTGTTTTCCAAGAAACAAGAAATAATCAAACTTATGATTCAGTAGCTCGTCATGGATGGATTGGAGATTACACAGATCCTAACACTATGTTAGAAATATTTATTACTGGAAATCCTCAAAACAACGGAGCATATTCAAACCCAGAGTTTGACGAACAAATGGCTCTTGCAAAAACTACCATCGGAAAAGAACGTATGGACCACCTGTATGAAGCTAGTGATATTCTAATGAGTGATATGCCTGTAATTCCTGTTTACTACTATGTAAATACACTTTTAGCTATTGATGAAATTGAAGGATGGAGCAAAAACTCTCAAGGTAAACTTTGGCTAGGTGATGCCATGATGCTTGACTTTGATAAAATGTAATGAGCATTGAATTTGTATATTTCTTTACCTAAAAGGACTAATCAATTTGATTAGTCCTTTTTTCTTTATAAATAGAAACCTCAGGCTAGTTTACACCTAACATAAAAAAACGCTTTATTAAAGTATTTGGTATGAGTACTATCCTTTATATAGCATTAATTATCATATTAAGAACAAATTTAAGATGCTTTTATAATAATACAAACATTAATTTAAATACTTTAACATACATCAAAAAAATTTTACCTTAAAGATTTTATTGTACAGATTATAAAAAATAGTAAAAAGATTAAAATCTGTTAAAATTTTTATTAAATATTATATATTAGTCACTATTTATTTCTAAATAGCTACTCTAATTGGGTGTAACCCTACACCGCTTATCCCATCTGCTTAAGCATTAGGGAATACTAGTTGATT
>LJHD01000124.1 GCA_001983475.1 Candidatus Epulonipiscium fishelsonii
AAAATTAGGGATTTTAGTCAGAATACATATCCTAAACAAAATCAAGGGTTCCACCTAGAATGGAAAGTTTAAATAAAAAATCAGAGATTCCAATACATATCCTAAACAAAATCAAGGATTCCACCTAGAATTAAAAGTTTAAATAAAAATTGAAGATTCCAATACATATACTAAATAAAATCAAGGATTACGCTCAGTATTAAAAGTTTAAATAAAAAATTGAAGATTCCAATACATATACTAAACAAAATCGAGGATTCCACCTAGAATTAAAAGTTTAAATAAAAAATCGAAGATGCTAGTCAAAATGAATATACTAAACAAAATCAAGGTCTCCAGTCAGAATTAGAAATTCAAATAAAAAATCAGGAATTCTAGTCAGAATAGATATCCTAAACAAAATCAAGGATTCCGCTCAGCATTAAAAGTTTAAATAAAAATCGAAGATACTAGTCAAAATGAATATACTAAACAAAATCAAGGTCTCCAGTCAGCATTAGAAATTCAAATAAAAAATCAGGGATGCTAGTCAGAATGAATATACTAAACAAAATCAAGGTCTCCAGTCAGCATTAGAAATCCAAATAAAAAATTAGGGATTATAGTCATAATAGATATCCTAAACAAAATCAAGGATTCCGCTCAGCATTAAAAGTTTAAATAAAAAAATCAGAGATGCTAGTCAGAATGAATTTCCTAAACAAAATCAAGGGTTCCACCTAGAATTAAAAGTTTGAATAAAAATTGAAGATGCTAGTCAGAATGAATATCCTAAACAAAATCAAGGGTTCCACCTAGAATTAAAAGTAGAAAATCGGAGATTACAATACATATCTTAAACAAAATTAAGGATTCCGCTCAGCATTAAAAGCCTAAATAAAATCAGACTTTTAAGATATATTTTTTTAGCAGCATTATTTATAGATTTATTCACTTTGTTCCTAAATCCGTTAACATGAATAACAGAGTTAGTCATGTTGTTCAGAAATTTGTGTAGTCTGAATTATATCTAATAATTTATGAATTAAGAATATTTATTTGTGCAAATTATAGCTAAATAAGTTTATTTAGATTAACTTAAAAATGAAAATTCAAAGATTTTCTAGTTTTATTTGCATAAATATTCATTAAACTGTATTTAAAATTAAGAAATGTCTATGAAAAATAATACAAAAACTAAGCATTTGTACGTATTTCCTTAAAGTATTGTAAATAGTGCACTAATGATGGATATATAGTTATTTTTTTAATTTACCAGCTGTTTAAATAGTTATTGTTGCTATTTCAAAGTACTATTAATTAAATGCTTTTCTTTAAGTTCATACTTGAAGCGTTATTAAGCCATGATTTTCTTAGAAGAAAATATAAGGTAATTTCATAGAGTTATAATTCCTTGGGCAAATGAACTTTTACTTTGTCCTTTAATCACTTTAGAATTCCCCGACTTTAGACGTGGGGAGTGTTAAGATGTTTTATCGTGATTTATAAACACCTTCGGAGCATTGAATATTCACAATTAAAACCTGCTCAGAAATTTTACGCTAATAACTACTTACAGCAGCTTATATTACGTTAATGGGCGTTTCAGAATTCAAAAAATTGTCCTAATGTATTCAGTTGTAATTGAATAAGTATAAAACAACTTTTAAAGCGGTAAGTTGAATTGGGTCCCGAGTACTTTATTTATTAATAGTTGTTAATGAAAATGAATTATTTAACAACCTAAAATATAGCAATGGTGGGAGGTTCAGAATTAATCTAAATTGGAATAAATATTTCAAATAAACTTTGGAATACTATTTTAATGCCAAGGAATAAGTGGAATGCTTGATAAAGTAAAGATTTTATTAGTATGATTAAGGAGTAAAAATATATGGAATTTAAGGTTTTGTGCCCAGAATATGTAAAAGAATTTAATTGTTTAGGAAACTCTTGTAAATATAATTGTTGCAGAGAATGGAGAATGGATGTAAGTAATAAAGAATATGAATATTATAATGCATTGCCAAGTGGTGAATTTAAAGAACGTATAATGGAAAACCTTGTAAAGACTAAAACCGGATATTGTTGGAAGTGCTCAGAAACAACAGGTGTATGTGGTTTACTGAATAAAGATAATCTATGCGAAGTATATATAAATTTATCTCCAGAGGAAATGCCTTATATTTGTAGAGCATATCCAAGAAGAATAAGTTTAATTAAAGGCGATATAGAAGTAGCTTTAGATTTATCTTGCATAGAAGCAGTTAAGCTATTATTTTCTCATAAAGAAGATTTAAACTTTATACTTACAGATTTTGATTTAATTGAAATAGAAGGTAAGATTAAATGTGAACATATTATGGAAAATAAAGAAAATAATCAAGATTTTTATTTATATAATCATTATGAGGATTTAAATTCATTTTGTGTAAAAGTTTTAAAATATAAAAAATTACCTTTGGATGTACGTTTTATGATATTAGGATTATTTATACAACAAATTGATAGTCAGCCAGAAAGTATAGATTTAATTATTAAAGAATATGAAAAAGAAATTCTTAATGGTGGATTTGACAATATAAAAAATGAATGTAGCTTTAAAGATGTGTTTGTTAAGCAGTTAAAATTAAGTGTAAATATAGTTATTATAATTTTGCAAAAATACAAAGCTATTGTAAATAACAATTTCAAAATAAAAAAACTTCTTGGAGATTATTTAGAGCAATTACGTAACTTTATTGATGATTATTCAGCAAAAACAGTGGAAAGTAATTTTAAAATAGCCTTAGAAAAATATAATCAATATATGGCAACAAACAATTACATTATAGAAAATTATATTGTTAACGAGATTTTTACAAGGAAATTTCCTTTTGACTTAAAAAGTGGTTATAATAGTTATATAAATTTGATTGCACATTATTTAATAATAAAATCAAGTTTATTGGTATCTTTTTACCATTATAAAGATGATATAAAGTTAGATAATATTATAGATAACATTATGTTGTTGCACAGATTAATAATTAGAGGGTATGGAATTGAAAATAGTATAATAGAAAAACAAGCAATTAATTATTTGGAAAAAAATAACAGCTTAGATTTAATAAGCTTGTTTGAATTAATACTAGAATGATAGTATTTACTGAAAAGCCCACCCCTAAAGGAGTGGGCTGTAACTAAATTTAATTATAGTGGCACACAGACAAAGCTCAGAACTATCAAAATATAAGGACATCTAACTTTAAGTTAGTTTTTTATTAAATTTTTAATTATATCGTTTAATAATTGGACTTGATGGTGAATTTCACAACTTATAGTATCATTGTCCTTAGAAATATTTACTAAGTTTTCAATTTCCTTTGATAAATTTATAAATTGAGTAGGTGTATTTTTCAGTAGAAGTTGTTGTTGATCCATATCTTTTAATAAACCATTAAAGTTATTTTCTGCATCAAATATTTTATCTGTAATATCTTCAAATGCTTCAGAAGTTCTATCAATTTTATTTTTTCCAAGTTGTATACTGTCTAAAGTTTGATTTATTATTTGTTCAATATGTTTTACTATCTCAGATGTTTTTCCTGCCAATTCACGTATTTCGCTTGCTACAACAGCGAATCCTTTTCCGGCTTCACCAGCACGAGCAGCTTCGATACTAGCGTTTAGTGCCAAGAGATTTGTTTTGGTAGAAATATCTTCAATATCTTTAATAATAGTTAGTATATTTTTACTATAATCATCAATTTGATTCATAGCACTAATAGTTTCTTTAATAATATGATTTCCGTTTTTTGTGCTATCAGATATATTAGATATATTTTTAGCAGTGGAATTAAATTTTTTCTGATTGCTATTAATAGAGAGAATTAAGTTGTCAATGGTGATTAAAACATTTTCTAAAATTTCTTGTTGAGTAGAAGCTTCTGATAAAAGTTTGTTAGAAGAAGTATTTGCTTGTTCAGAGTTACGGCTTAGGCTTATAGTAACAGACGTTATATCTGATATTATTTTATTAAATTGATTCTTTATAATGTAAATTGAATCAATAATAGGTTTAAAGTCAGCGACATAGACCTCTTCGATTGGGCTAATTACATTTAAGTTTCCTCCTGAAAGCTCAGTTAACATATATGCAATATCTTTAATTATTAAATCTGAATCATCTGCTATTCTTTGTAGATCAACACAAACAGCATCTAATTTTGTAATATTAGTTGTGGGCAGCTTAACAATGAAATTTCCTTTTGCAATTTCATTGGTTTTGGTAAAGACTTCTTCTGCTAAAGGAATGGTAATTATTAATTTAATACTAACTATTGAGTTAAATATTATACTTACTATTCCAATAGATAAGAGTATAGCTTTAGACCAAAAAGCAGTATTTTCAATTAACACTCCACACATTAATAAAATGAGACTTATACAATTAATGCTGAAAATTAATATAACTGTAGATTTTAATGATAAATTTTTCATATATTTACCCCCTATTTAAAAATGATGATTATTATAATATATTATAACATAAATATAAATTGTTGTACAATTAAACTAATATAGTAATGGCATTTCAAAATAGTAGCAAATAAATTCGACCATTATATATAAGTGCAGTTTTATTTAGTACTGACTAATTTTATATTTTTCTATATTAGAAGTATCCACCTGAATCTTTTGACTTATATAGTTTTTTATTAAAATCTGATATTTTACATATAACAAATAACTCTTGTTTTAAGCCATACCTAAAACAAGAGTTACGTTGATAAATATTTATCTATATATAATACTTGCTAATTCCTCAACATGGTCTCCCTGTATAGGTGCGCCTTCATATGTTAAGCTTATACCATCAATCCACTCATATGGATAAGTTGGCTGTAAAAAAGTCATCTTTAAGCTATCAGTTGTTATCTTTCCACCAGTGGAACCTTGAAAAAAGGTAGTCCAAGTTACAGGAATATTAACTTCATCTTGCAAATCTATATATGCAATTTTTTTATCATCTATATTTTCGATACCTAAAATTTCAATATCTAGATTTTCAAATACATTTTTTGATAGTGAATTTGCCAAAAAATCAAGATTATCTTCTAAATTATCTTGAACAAATAATTTATCAACTATTTTTGTTTCCATATTACTTGCATCAATGGTATATACCTTTAATAAATTTTCGTTATATATATCATCTAAAAAAACAGAGCTATTTGGATTTTGTATTGCCTCCAGTAATATTCGTACATCACTTTCCAGCTTAATAAGTTGACTTTGAAGCTTCTTATTTTTTTCTTGTTCTGCAAGTAATTGGTTTTCCAAAGTGGAAACTTGTTGCTCCAAATCTAGATTTTCAGCAGAATTGTTACTACATCCCATAATAAATAATGGAAGCAAGAGAGTATTAAGCATTATTGCTTTTTTTATTTTGTTAAATTTCATATAGTTCTAGCAAGGATATTATCTATGGGATATCCTTGCATCCTCCTTTTTGTTAATAAACCTTTTCCTATATCTAATTTCTTATATATACCACTAGAGTTTTTATAGCAAACTTATTCTATTTTATAATAAGTTTGCTGTTCTTGAAGCTAGAACTTTTGTTTTAATTTACTCCTCAAGTATAAATTTTCGAAGGGCCTTGGCAACTCCATCTTCATCATTTGAGTCAGTTACATAATTAGCAACATCTTTAATTTCAGAAAAAGCATTTCCCATGGCTATTCCCATTCCTGCAAATTTAATCATGTGTTCATCATTACCTGCATCACCAAAAGCCATAGTTTCTTCTTTTGGAATATTAAGATGCTCAGCAAGTTTTTGGAGTGCAACACCTTTGTTTGCATTTTTATTAAGGAATTCAAGAAAGAAAGGAGCACTTCTTACAATGGTATATTTGTTATACAACTCTTTAGGTAGCTTATTAATTGCTTGTTGCAATTTATCTGGCTCATCGACTAGCATAATTTTTATTATTTCATCGTCTGGCTTTATAATATTATAATCTATTATATTAACAGGGATTTTGTTCATAGTTCCTTCTAATTCAGAATATTTAGTTAAACATGTAGTAATGCAGCCTTGATTAGAAAAAGCATGCATATTTACCCCTAGCGTTTTTGATAGCTCATAAATATCCAGCAAATCCTGACCATGCAAAACTGTATGAGCAATTATTTTTTTTGTGGAAACATTTCTTACTAAAGCACCATTAAAAGATATAACATAATCATCTTTTGAAGTTAAATTAAGTTCATCAAGATAATATTGTATACCAGCAATAGGCCGTCCAGAGGCAAGAACAATCTTTGTACCCCGATTTCGAACTTGTCTTAATGTTTCCTTAGTGAAATCAGAAATAGTTTTATCGCTTTTTAATAAAGTTCCATCCATATCAATAGTTACTATTTTATACATTTTTTACCTATCCTTATCAATTTTAATTTTAAAGAAGTACATATAGTGGTTACGGGGGTATTTCATGGAAAAAGGATGAGTACTATCCTTATTAATAAGATAAAAATTTTAATTTTAGATTTCTCTTATTTATCCCGCAATCTATATAGAGTTAATTACATTGTATGTCCAAATAAGAGAAAAAGCTCTTATCATGAAAATATAGTAAACATACTTGTAATGGGTTGGGAGTTTCGCCCCTACATCACTACAATTAAATTTAGTTACTGCTATTTCAAAACATTATTATACAATATAGGAAAATGCAATGTTATCCTATATTGTTGCCTACTATAAGCTATATAACACAATGAATGAGCAAACTATTTAAAAAAGTGCTCATTCAAAGGAAGTATTGAATTACATTAGTGGAGAAAACAATTTTAATATCGAAGCTATTACTTTAGTTTGCCATTTTATGTTTAATGCATCGTTTAAAGATATAGGAGTACAGATTTTTAAAGTTTCTAGGAAATCATCTTTAATTTCAAGAACAGACTTAGTTTTGTACATCCAAACACCACATTCAAAGTGTAAATACAAGCTTCTATAATCAAGATTTATGGTTCCAACAACGCCAATTTCATCATCACAAACAAATGTTTTAGAATGGATAAAACCTGGAGTATATTCATAAACTTTAATTCCTGCATTTATAAGCTGAGCATAATATGAACGTGTTAAGACATGGGCGTACCATTTATCTTCAATATGAGGTGTTACTAGAATGATATCAACACCACTTTTTGCAGCTAAACATAATGCTGTTATAATTTCGTTATCAACAATAAAATATGGAGTATTAATATAAACATAGTTTTTTGCACGATTTATAATATTTAAGTAGACATTTTCTCCAGTTGATTCGTTATCAAGAGGACTATCGCCGTATGGCTGAACGTATCCATCGTTATCAAAGGGTAGTTCATGATATTTATGAGGGCCATAATCAGCGAAATTATATATTTTATCTTCTGTACTAAAATTCCAAACTTGTATAAACATAAGACTTAAGTTCCAAACAGCATCACCTTTTAAATATAAAGCAGCATCTTTCCAGTGGCCAAATTTTGTAACTTCGTTGATGTATTCATCAGCTAAATTTACGCCACCTATAAAGCCTGTATGACCATCAATAACAGTAATTTTTCTGTGGTCACGGTTATTCATTAAAATTGAAAGAGTTGGGTTTAATTTATTGAAAACAACAGTTTTAATACCTAGACTTTCTAAATGGTCATGATAATTGTATGGTAAAACTGTTATTGTGCCAGCATCATCATACATCATTCTTACCTCGACCCCTTCTTTAACTTTTTGTACAAGAACTTCTAATATGGTATTCCACATTTTTCCCTCTTCAACTATAAAGTATTCCATAAATATAAAATGCTCTGCTTGTTTTAATTCTTCGACTAGTCTTTCAAAAAAAGCTTCTCCTGAATTTAAATACTTTGTGGTTGTATTTTTATGAATTGGAAGTAAAGCATGTTTGTAAATATATTTAGACTGATTTGCAGCCGATTTATCTTGGGTAGTAATTTCTTGAATAACAGATTTATCTTGTTCGCAAAATGAAAGAGTTTTTTCAAGAGCATATTTGATTTTCTTTTTTAACTTGCTACTAGCTTGGTTTCCTCCAAACATTAAATAAAATGGGCCACCGACTATGGGAAAAGCCATTATGGGAACAACCCATGCTAATTTGTAGGAAGGATTATCATCTCTATTTACAATATATAAAACTACAATCAAACTAATAGCTGTAAATAAAAAGTATGCATAAGCAACATATTCGCTAAGCTTAATTATAATTAAAGTTAAAACACTTACTTGTAGTAAAATTAAAACACCAACTATAAAAAGCCTACTTACTAATAATTTCAATCCTTTTTTTAACATAATAACCTCACTTTCTTTGTTTTTTTAGGTTGTTGAATAGTTCATTTACTAAATTTAACTAATGAAGCTAATTTCTTTATAGTGCAATAATAATTTACAACAAAAGATTAAGTAACAAAGTAATTTGTGATGGGGGCATACCTCAACGCCCTGCTTTAAAAGTTTTTTATTTTTTATTCAATGATGAGAAATTAAAGATTTCTCATCATTATCTATTCAACATCCTATTTCTAATAAAATTTACTATAAATTTGGCTTGTTCCTACAAAATTTATTGAGTTGATTATATGAATAGGAACAAATTTAATCTTAATATATATTTTAATTTTATTCAAGATAAATTTATAGTTGCCAGTTTTTTGAAAAATGATTATAATGAATATGTTATT
>LJHD01000125.1 GCA_001983475.1 Candidatus Epulonipiscium fishelsonii
ATTCAGTATTTACTTTTTGTCCGTTTATATAGCCTTGTCTGTATAATTCCACTGTTTTTCCAGAAATAGGAGTAGTTTCTAAAATCTCTACACCTTTCATCAAACTTGAATCATAAATATATTCTGTGTCAGCAGGAGTAACTTTCGTTGTTTTTGAAATAAAATCTACACTATCATAAGGTAGCTTTATACTTTCATGTCCAAATATATCTACATAAATACGTCCATTTTCACAATATCCTTCTATAAATACTGGGTAATTACTATTATTCCTAAATTGTAAATCTAGCCAACCTTGAGCATATGTAGCATCTCTGCCTAAAGGTACATATGATACTGGTAAGGAATGACTTCTACGTTTTGTGATTTCTAGCTTACTCATTATCAATGAATTATATAATGTTGAAGACACTTGACATACTCCACCACCAATTCCATCTACTATTTCTCCATCTACTATAACTCCTCCATCTTTATAACCATTTGCTTTAGTTACTGGTTCTATTTGTTCGGAGAATTTAAAGATTTGCCCTGGTAACAACTTTACACTAATTTTTTCTGCAGCTAGTGCTACATTCACACTTCGATTTACATCAAAAGAATTATAAGTTGTGAAAAAGCTAGAAATCGGTGTTTGTAAAGCTGCCATATCTTGACTAGTATATTGTGGTCTAATAGTATTCATCACTAGTGGAATTTTATTAGACATATTATTCTCTAAAATTGCAGTTTGAATTAGTTTAGCAGTCTCTTCTACATTTAGTTCCCTACCCATTACCTCAGGAATGGTAATAAATTTTCTATTTTCTCTTATTAAATCTGCATTTTGTGCTCTAACCGAAAACATGGGTTTTAAATTTTCAAGTACATTTTTTATGGTGTTTATATCAACTAGGTATTTTGTTTTATAATGTATATCAGATGTATTTTGTCCTCTACTTGCTTTAAGAGCATCATTTAAAACAGTATCTATATCATATTCTACTCCTAAATTTTTTAATGAAATAGTTTGTTCTCTGTTTCCATCAACAACTGTAATAAATACTTGATTAAGTTTTTGTTCCAGATTTTCTTCTACCCAAGCTTGAGCTCTGTCTTTTTCTAATCCCCCAACGTATAATCCTTCTACAAAAACTCCATCTATAAAGGTCTCATCTAAAGTAAATTCTTCAACTTCTTGTGATATGTACGTCATAGCTTCAGCATTACTTCCAACAAAACTTGTTGCTATAATTGAAGCTGTAACAATCCCCCATTTAATTATACTTTTCATTATTTACCCTCTCTTTTCTATATATATAAGAAGACTTGAGCTATAGAACTAAGAAACATTGTTCCTACTATTATTAAACTTATTATCGCTAAAAATTTTTTTCTATCTAGTTTTTTCATTCTTACCCTCCTCGATAATTTGAATTATTTTTTTCTTTAGGCAAAAAATGTAATCAATTGTTTTTTTTACATTGTTCTTAAATATAACAACAGCAATTTTATTGTCTGTCTTTTCAATTATACCACTTCCATACCTTTCATGTCTAATTTTATCCCCTATATTTAATCCCTTTACAGAAACTGACATTTCTTCAATAAACACAGATGGTTCCGTTTCAGAATTTTTTTTAAACTTTGGTATATACATAAATAAATATTTCTTAGCTCTTGTTGTAGCTACATACATTAGTCGTCTTTCTTCTTCAATTTCCATTAAGGCATTACTTTTTTTATGTGGAATAATATCTTGAATTACATCTATAATAAATACTATTTCGAATTCTAGTCCTTTAGCACTATGCATTGTAGTTAAAGTTACTGCATTGGAAACATTATATTTAGTTGATTTTACTGTTGTAGCTATATCCTTTAAACTTTTTTTCCCATTCCATATATGAGTCGTATCCTTGGCTGCTTTCCTCAACTTCTAAAACTATATCTAACAAAGAGTCAAGCTCTATTCCTTTATATTTAGCATAAGACACCAAATATTTTTTGTATCCTATAATATTTAATATATATTTAATAGCTT
>LJHD01000126.1 GCA_001983475.1 Candidatus Epulonipiscium fishelsonii
TGTTACTAGAATTTAACGAATCAAAAGTCAATGCACAAATAGATTTTTCTGGATTGAACGAGGGAGAATATTCTATACCAATAGAAATAGAATTAAAGAATTATTTAAGAGTAACAAACCCTCCTGTAATGATAGATGTAAGATTAAAACCAATATCATTGGAAGAGAAAATGAAAAAATAAATAATAATAATTACATTTTTAGCATTTAATATAATGTAGATAAAAAGTAAAGGTAGGAATAAAAATGGGTAAATTGTTTGGAACAGATGGAGTACGTGGTATAGCGAACAGCGAATTAACAGGCGAATTAGCATTTGGTTTAGGGCAAGCAGGAGCATATGTATTGACAAAAGAAACACATAAACAGCCTAAAATTCTAGTGGCACGTGACACTAGGATTTCAGGAAAAATGCTAGAATCAGCACTTGTTTCAGGTATATGTTCAATGGGTGCAAAAGCTATATGTATAGGCGTAGTGCCAACACCAGCAGTTGCATTTTTAATTAGAGAAATTGGAGCAGATGCAGGGGTTATGATTTCTGCATCACATAACCCAGTAGAATTTAATGGTATAAAATTTTTTAACAGTGAGGGATATAAATTAAGAGATGAATTAGAAGAAGAGATAGAAACTATTCTTATAAATAAAGTAAAAGGCATAGAACTTCCTATAGGTGAAAGTATTGGAACATGGACAACAAATGAAAACTTAATTGAAAAGTATGTAGATTTTGTTTGTGACACAATTCCTAGTGATTTAAAAGGACTAAAGGTATTGGTTGATTGTGCAAATGGAGCTGCTTCTTATGTTGCTCCTTTGGCATTAAAAAAATTGGGAGCAGAAATAGAAGTTATTCATAATAAACCTAATGGATTAAATATCAATAAAAAATGTGGTTCAACTCATATGGGAGATTTAAAAAGACAAGTTGTAGGAAGAGGTATGGCTGTGGGGATTGCCTTTGATGGTGATGCTGATAGATGTTTAGCAGTTGATGAAGCAGGAAAGATGATTGATGGAGACCAAATTATGAGTATAATTGGACTGGATATGAAATATGATGATAAATTGCATAATGACACTATTGTTACTACTGTTATGAGCAATTTAGGTTTTACAATTATGGCCAAAGAAAATGATTTAAATTTAGAATATACTCAAGTTGGTGACAGATATGTTTTAGAATATATGTTAAATAACAACTATAATTTAGGTGGAGAACAATCTGGGCATGTTATATTTCTTGATTATAATACAACGGGAGATGGTTTGATAACAGCTATACAATTACTATATGTTATGAAAAAAACAGGGAAGACTTTATCTGAACTAGCTAAAATTATGACTATTATTCCATCGGGAGAAGAATCATATTTTGTATATTATTATGTAGCTAAAATTAATTTA
>LJHD01000127.1 GCA_001983475.1 Candidatus Epulonipiscium fishelsonii
TATAAAAAGATAAATGTATGAATTTGAAATCTAAATTATTTGTTTAAAAATAATTATATGGTATGAAATAGAAACTATTAACTTTCTTAGAATTTATGGTATGTATTCAAAATAAATTAAATTAATATATATTTTGCGGTAGAATTGAATAAACTCATATAAGTAGTTATTGATTGTACTTACAAAAATATGCTAGTTATATAATAAAAATACTTAAAATAGTAGCAACTACATTTGATTATAGTGAGAATTTCCTGTTTGAAGCCTCAAAAAAGTACTTCAGTTTATAAGTATATCTAATATGATACTATATTTAACTAGCATAATTGATATACAGGTTTATTGTGTATATTATAGTACTGTTTAAAAAAGTACTGTCGAGCTATGAGAGCATGAGATGGTAAATTAATTTATTTTGTTTATGTTGCCAATAGGTGACGGAATGGAGGAAATTATGATAGATACTAGATTTACAATTTTAGGAATGACAGGAGCAGGAAAAACTTGCTATTTACTAGGAATGTATTATGAATTATGTGCAGGACTTCAAGGATATACTATGATTACTGATGAAGACAAAAGTACAGAACTAAGAAGTCAATATTTAAAAATTTTAGATAAAAGTTTAGGTATTAATAGATTTCCTGCTGGAACTGATAGTGCTACAAAATATGAATTTGAATTACAATATTGCTATGATCCAATTATATCCTTTGGATATGATGATTATGCAGGTGGAATTTTAACCAAGAAAAATTCAGGTGATTTAGACGAATATGAAGAGTTTAAAAATTCTTTAAATTCTTCAAGTGTATTGTTTATTTGTATAGATGGATCGCTATTAGATGGTGATAATAAAGAAGAAAAAATTAGAAAAGTAAGAACTAATTGTAGTAATATTATAAATGAGTTTATTAGTGATTATAAGAAAAACAACCATAAATTACCCCCGATATCACTAGTAATTACAAAATATGATATCTGTGAAGAAACTACTTCTAAAGAAGATTTGGAAATGATTATGAAAGAAGCTTTTAATCCATTATTTATTCCACAAGAAGAAGGTACTTGTACTGTTTCTATAATACCAGTGTCACTAGGAGCAGGGATATGCAGTGATGATAATAAAGGAGAATTGCAACCAATAAATATTCATATACCCATATTTTTTGGAATTTATTTTGCACTACATGATAAATTAAAAAGATGTAATGAAGAATTAACTAGAATTACATCTTTAATAGATACAAAAAGGTTTACCATAAGTAACTTAACTGTAGATAATATGCGGTATGAGCGAGAAAGAATGGAAGCTAAAGATGGGTTTATGTTATGGGGGAGAAGTAAAAAAATACGAAGTATAGAACATCATTATGAAAGTAATCTTAATAAAAAAAGAGAATTAGAGTTAGATTTAAAAAATCTACAAGAACAACGTGATTTGGAAATGAATAGAATTAATATAACTGATCAAAACCAAAAAAGATTAGCATTGGAATTGGAGAGCAATAATTTATTGATATATTACAATGGAAATAAAGATTCATTTGAAAATATTATAAAGAGGAGGAATACAATTTGGAAGTATCCTATCTCATCCATACTAGAACTTTAAAATGTGATTTTAATCCTAAATTTATGGTGCGACCTCAAGAATGGTCAGAAAATAATATTAATTGGGCAAGAAAAAATGTTTTATTAGCCACATATTCTATAGATAATTTAATAGAAGAAAGGTGGTTAATTGCTAGTGATCAAACATATACAATTATAGGATTAGTAGATTTTATAGGAAATATCGTTGAAAAATGTATTTTTATTGATAAAAGCATAACTGAAAAATTTAAACAAGATGAGGTGGGAAGAAGGACATATACTTTTATAGGCATTGTTTTAAAAGATGCTGCTTTCATAAATATCTCAAATATTAATTATGATTATTTAATGAAGTTGTTTATAAAATATTTGGATAATATATGGGACAATATGCAAAATGAAACTATTAAAGTAGAGTTTGAAAAAAAAGATTTATTACAGCATAGACTTGAAGAAGAATTTCCAGACAATGGATTTGAGTACAATCAAAATCTAATTTTGTATGAAGATACGTATAGCTGCAAATTAATTAAATATTATAGTAACAACTTGCAAAAAAACACCACTGTTTGTACAAATTTAAATTCATTATCCAAGATAAAAACATTTAGAAATTCTTCAAACATAAAATATATCTTATCAACTACTAATAACAATATAAGAAGATTAAAAAATGAATTTGAACAACTTAAAATGAATGAAAATATATCAACAGGTGAAGCTATAGTGATAAATGAAAATACCTCTGAAGAAAAGCATTTAGATAAAGAAAAAAAGCATCTAGCGATATTAGGGATGACAATAGGAGGAATAGCAAGTGTAGTGACTCTAGTATTGCAAATATTGATGACCATCAATTAGACAACAAGCATAAAAATACTAATTACAAAAAAATTAAGGTTAAAAACATAAAAAAAAAAATTAATATACTTAATGCAAGTTAAATCACTACATATTTTATATAGGGCAGATTGAATAATTATAAGTATTGTTAAAAAGCTTTATAAATATATGATTGGGATTATGTTTGGTATATTATAAAACTACAAGAAGTCAAAAATCTAAAGAATAAATGTTCTTTTTATTATTTTTGATAATTTAGTGAGTTATAACAAATACGAGGTCTTAAATGACATGAATTAAATACTTAATTAAACTTAAAAAATAATTATTAAAATAGAAAGTATTAAGCAACAATTGGATAAACTAAATAATGAAGCTAATTTGAAGGAGAAAAAATAATGTTAGAAAAAGTTGCAGATAGTATTAAACATGGCTATAAAGAAGCAAGTAGCTACGCTCATAAAAAATTAGATGAATCAAAAAGATTAACATATATTGCAATGCGTAATGCAGAATTAAAAAAATTATATAGTGAGCTAGGTGAATTATATTATAAAGAGGTAAAATTTAATGAACCTATGTTAAATGCAAAAAAAATAATTACTAAAATAGAGAATACGAAACGACATTGGGAGGATAAACTAAATAGTGAAGCAGTTGAATCAGATGAATATAGTCAAGAAGTAAAGTATACAACAATAAATAAAAATAAACCAAATTTTAAATTTTGTCAAGAATGCAACGTAGGTAATTCTATAAATGCTACTCAATGTGAACATTGTGGAGCAAGGTTATAATTTAAAGAAAGCGTAGGTAAGTTTAATGTATCTAACTTCACAAGCTCAACAATCAATGGAATATGCTGAAAAAATAAAGGCGCAATTTAATCATGGATATTTGGGAACAGAACATTTATTAATTGGTCTTTCTCATGTAGAATCTGTAGCTCAAGTAGCTTTAGCCAAGCAAGATATTAACGAAAATTCACTTATTGAAAAATTAAATGATTTAATTGGAAAAGGAAGTGATGGTGTTACAACCCGAGGATTTACACCGAGGATGAATCGTGTTATTGAAAGAAGTACACAGCTTTCAATGCAAACTGGAGCTAAAAAAGTTGGAACAGAACATTTATTAATGGTTTTGTTAAAAGAAAATGGATGTGTAGCTATTAAGTTACTAGAAGCTTTAAAAGTAGATATAAATGCTTTATTTGCAAGTCTAAGCTCTATAGTATCAAAAGATAAAGGTATAACATTTAATGTAGAAACAATTCATAAAAAAGTTAAAAGTAACACTCCTCAATTGGATAAGTATAGTAGAGATTTAACAACACTTGCTATAGAAGATAGATTTGACCCCATTATTGGTCGAGGACAAGAAATTGATAGAATTATACAAATTTTGTCAAGACGTACAAAAAATAATCCTTGTCTTGTTGGTGAACCTGGAGTTGGAAAGACTGCAGTAGTAGAAGGATTAGCACAAAGGATTGTAGCAGGAGATGTACCTGAATTACTAAAAGGGAAACGAGTTGTTTCCCTTGACCTTTCGACTATGATTTCTGGTACAAAA
>LJHD01000128.1 GCA_001983475.1 Candidatus Epulonipiscium fishelsonii
CTATTATGTTGTTTGGGCTGAAGAATGTGATAAATACATGTTTGCAATGGTATCTAAATATCAAGATAAAGTTAAACAATTTTTAAATATAGATAAAGATACTCCAAAACCAAGAAAAGACTTTGCTAAGTGGAACGAGGTAAGAAACAAAATAGAATATTTGTTTGATGAATTATTCTATGACGAGCCATTAGATAAAATTGAACTGCCAAAAGATGTTAGTATAGAGCAAGCCCAATCCATAGTAAAAGGTTACAAGAAAGTTTATAATCCAGATGTTAATTCACAAGAACAATGGTTTGAAGATTTAAAACAATTTGCTATAGATATTGGATATTGTGCAAATAGAAAAGAATATAAAAACAATCCAGATAAATATAAAGGAATGGTTTCCGATGTAGCAGGAGCAGTAAGAAGTGCTATCACTCATAGAAATAATACTCCTGATTTATATACTATAATGAAAATACTAGGCAAAGAAAGAACTAATGAGCGTTTTAAAAACTTTTGTACTTTAAAATAATAGATTTATGAACAAAATAAAAAGCCATAAAATTAGTTAACACACATTATCTTTGCCTCCCCGTTTAGGGGAGCTCATGTTAATCACATTCTACAACTATCCTACATATTAATATTTTAAAGAAACTCTACCATCTTTAATTATCGTAACTAAATTTGAGTGGTGCAGGAGCAAACTTCTGTAGGTAACTTATAAGTATGTTCACTATAATTGCCTTCTTTATAATAAATAATATTTAGGGTGAAACTCCAAATGGAGTTTTTAAAGCTTTCCTTAAATAAATTTTTAGTCAACTTAATCAACTGGTATTCTCATAACTAAATTAAGAATTTTTACAGCTTAATTAATAATTTCACAAAAATTTGACAATTTCGAAAATTATTAATTGTATTTTTTATTTTCATTAATTCATATCATTATAATATAGCAATATTTTCCTTAAAATTAATTTTTTTTATATATTTTTTATCTCATTCCTTTAAATTAAATTATATTGTAACAACTTGCATACCTATATTTTAAAATATAATTAAAAAAATTTTTAATTAGAGTGATTAATATTTATTTAAATGGCAATAATATTTATTATAGGGGATTTAACTAATTGAATTTATATTTATTATATGCATTTTTTAAAGGAGGAATGTTTATGGAAAAAGAGGTAAAGTACATATATCCTAAAAGAGGTGATCTATACGAAGCCGATTTAGGGGTAGGAGATGGAAGTGAACAAGCTGGAATAAGACCTGTTCTTATTATCCAAAATAATATTGGTAATCACTACTCTCCTACAGTAATATGTGTACCATTGACATCAAAATGTAAGAAAGATATGCCAACACACTATACTCTTACAAAAGAACAATATGATTTTCTAACTTATGATTCTATTGTACTATGTGAACAAATTAAAACTATTTCAAAAAGTAGATTGTCTCATAGAATTGGTATGGTTACAAAAGAAGACATGAAATTTGTTGGCGAAAAATTAAGTGTTAGTATAGCATTATAAAATTTAGGACTTATGTCCTTATTAAAAAAAAATGATATATAATATTTTGTTTGTCATTTTTTTAAATATTAAAAGGAACGTTTTTTTAACGTTTCTTTTTTTTGTATATTAACTGTAATTTATGTTGTATATTCATATTTCTGAAACTAAAATAACTCTTGCTACTGTGTATAATTTATAGCTGTATCACTATTTAATAAAAGTTATAGAATAAGGGCAGTGGCAGGAAACCCCACTGTTGTGGGATGATAGATTCAGAGCTATTTGCTATATTATTGATTATTTATGCATGTAATGTTATAATAATATTAATCTAAGTTAAAATTTTATTAAATTTGCTTTATTTGGAAAGTATATGATTGTGCAAATAAGTCAATAGCTTAACTTATTATTATTTAGAAATTATAATGGCTATTCCAAGTAATAGTTACATTAATTACCTGTATATGTACAGTCCAATATTGTTAAAAAATATTTTATAAATAGGATTTCGCATTTTTTTTGAAAATCCTAAACCATCCAATCTTTTGAGATGCATAAGAGAGGTGCTTACTACACAAATTTAGCCAATATCCTAAATGCATTAAACTAAAAAATTATAAGATAATACAATCAACTATTCTGAGGTTGTAAAAGCTCGGTTGATTAGACTAAATACTAAATTTAATTATCATACCAATAGTAATCCATTGTTCTAGTATTTTGTTAAATAATATGGTATTGAACCAATATGGGTGATACATTTTTAATTTCTCATACATGAGTAAAAAAGTAAACAACTCTTAAAGCTCTGATTGCTTTATTCCTTAATAATTTTATTGTAAACAAATATTAATACACTAAGAAATCAGCTTTGTAAATGTACTAAATAAAAATGAATTATTCCACAACTTAAAGCAAGTTATAAAACATAACAGAAAGGAGGATGCAAGGACTATGGGACACAATTCCTCTCCCTCTTCTATAAATTGAAGTATCCTTGCTAGAAATAGATGAATGCAAGAAATTTAGTAAATTTAATATCAAAAAATAATATCAAGGTTATATCTGTAGATTATTTACATGTAAATAATACTATACATTTTACAAAATATCAAATTGTAGACACAATTTTTTATTTTTTTAATTCAAATGAAGCATTAAGCTTAGATATAACTGATTGTGAAAAATATGATATTCACAATAATATACTTGATATAAAATTAAATAAAATTTATCAAGAAAAATTTATACAACTATTTGATGATGATATTGGACACTTTGGACAGTTTTCTTTCGCTGGATTTGATTTAATGATTCGTAGATATCATAAACTAGATGCAATGGAAATTATGGTAAACGAAAAAGAGTATGTTTTACATGTTAGTCAATTAATTTTGAATTCAGCAGGATTTATGCTTTATTCAGAGCCAACACACCTATCTGTTATAGTTCCTATGTATACAATTAAAAATGTATATAGCATTGATACTTATAAAATAATAATAAAAACTTTCTAATTAGGAGGCATATAAAAAAATGAATTCGCAAGAATTAATTGATATAATTAGCAAAAATAATATCACAAAGCTTTCTGTAAATTATCTAAAACTAATTGAAACTTTAGAATTTAAAGGATATAGTAATGTAGGAAATTTATTTTATTTTTACTCAGAAAATATTGACACAGGGTTAACCATAGATTTACAACATTATGAAGAATATAAAATTGAAGGAAATATACTTGAAATAAAATTAAATATGATTTATCAAGAAAAAAATATTCAGATGTTTAGTTCAAAAATTGGATATTTTGGACAGTTTACATTTGCAGGAATGTCACGTATGCTGCATAGATTTCATAGTTTAGATGCTTTTGAAGTTTTAATTGATGGAAAAGAATATTTATTACATGAATCACTCATGAAGTTAAACCGTGCAGGTTTTGCTGTCTGTGATATAAACGATATTATCGAAAAGATTATTCCTATGTATACAATTTGTGAAGCTTATTCACTAGATAATACTAAACTTACTTTTAACACTTATGGAAATTTATACAAATAAGGTAAAAAAATATTATAATTTGAAAAGACTAACTAATAGAAAAGGCATTTATAGTTATATTTGTTCATAAATATTTTTATAAAACTGGATTGAAGTGAATAAATAGGGACGAACATTGTTCGCCCTCTATAGCATTAAAAGTTCAAGCCACATATATAAGTTAATTTATAATTCATTTAATATATACTTGGCTGCCTTAATTTGTTCTTCTTGATATTCTAACATATTGGTCCATTTAACTTCAAACATTGTATAGTTGTTTCTTCTTTTAGACTGCAAAAATTTATTGCAGATGCCAGAATATTTCCCTGGAAATATTAAAACTGATTTTAATATTGCTCTTTCTTGAGGTTGAATTGGTCTAATTTCTTCATATATATTAATTAATGTTTCTAACAAAGTTATATCCCATTTGTTTTTTTGCATAATTTTTGTCAAAATGTTACTTAAGTCTAGTATTTGAAGGTTATATGTACAATTATCTATACCTAATATGTAATATTCATCTCCAATTTTAGTCACAGAATGATAGTTGTAATCACTGTGTACTAAAGTTTTTCTAACTCTTGCTTGTTTAGTAACTTCTTTACTGATTTGAGGATCTATACAAGATATAGCCATTTGCTGTAATTCATTATATATTTTATAGTCTTTTAAAAACATAACTTCAAAAGGTGTTTTTTGAGATATATTTACTATATTCTTTTTAATTGTAAGTGATTCTTTGCTTCGTTTTATAAAATTTTCATAAATATCTTTTATTTCCACACTTTCACTTTTTCTATATTTAGTTTTGAAATCTATTCCCACTTTATGAAAGTTTGCAAGTAATCTAATTACTTCTTTTCCATCTTCAATTTCTTTAAAATCAAGTTCTTGACCATCTTTATATGTTTGAAGAATGTACATCTGTCCTTTAGTCATTGAATAAGGGAGCTTTTTCTTGGTTAAATGTAACTTACTTATTTTATCAAATCCATTATCTCTCAAATAATTAATGGCTTCAGATATAAACCAGATCTGTTCCTCAGGCATATTTACTTTTCTCAATATATATTGTTCTTCAAATGTAGTTATATAATAGTTACCTCTATTGTATATATACTTTTTTACATTTAAATCATATTGATTAATCAGTTCCTGTATCAGTGTTTTCATGTTCTATCCCCCTTATTATACACTATCTATCATCTTTTAATTTATATGAAAGATTTTATAAAAAAATATCTAATTTTCATTTTTATTTATGTTTTTATTAAAAACAAGGGTTTGTCTTGTCACCCTTGTTTATTTTTAATAATACAACTAAGAAATAGCCAAGCTATTATTATTACTTAAGAATATAACAAGTTGTATTTTACTATTACCAAAATATTATCAGTTGTGCTAGTTAAATATTTTATTATATTGAGAGTTCCAGCTTCACAATGTAATAAAATTTAGTTACTGCTTTTTTAAAGCACTTTAACGAAATTAACTAGCACAAGACTTAAATCTTCTAAAACTTTATAAGTTTAATTCTTTTTTTCCGTATATCTAAAAATATATATTCTTTTATTATTTATTAATGTCTGTTTACATTAAATTTTAATTATAAAAATCTCTAACTTCAAATTTATATGTTGTTGTATGTTTATATTCCTCATCAGGATATAAGATGCTGCTCTCTAAATTACACTGATTATATCCTATTGGCAAATTTTGAGCTTCAAAACATATCCCATATCTTCTATTATTTCCATATTCAAGAGGTACTCCAACATAGTAATTCATTGTATATATTACAACTGCAGGATAATCTGTTGTCATACTCATCATCCTTTTACTTATAGGGTCATAATATTTTACGTCTCGATTATCTTTTAATATCCATGGATGGTCATATCCACTTTGTAACTCTGTAATTGAAGCATCTATATCTTTACCTATTACTTTAAATTCATTAAAATTAAATGCATCTTCTTTATTTACATCTATAAGCTTACCTGTTGGAATAGAAAATTCATCTAATTCTACTACAAATCTACTATCAACTTGTAGCTTGTGTTCTAAAATAGAATGTTTTGCATTGCCTGATAAATTAAAATAACTATGATTTGTTAGATTAACCAGTGTTGTTTTATCTGTATTAGCTTTATACTCAATTTTTAAACTATTTTCATCACTTAAAGTATATTTAACCTCTACTTCAACATTACCAGGAAAACCTTCTTCTCCATCTTTGCTAAAATAACTACATTTTACTGTATTTTCCTCTAGTAATTCTATTTTCCACAGCTTCTTTTTAAATCCTTCAAATCCACCATGTAAATTATTATGGTTATTATTTTGAGCTAAGATATATTCTTTTCCTTCCAATGTGAATTTAGCATCATAAATACGACCGCTTGTTCTACCCATAATTGAACCCATTGAATATTTATTTGCAAAGTAATCTTCATAGTCTTTATATGCTAAAACTACATTTTCAAAATTTCCTTTACAATCTGGTACTATTATCTTTGTTATAGTAGCCCCTACATCTATAATTTCGACTTCCACTTGATTTTTGTTTACTAATTTAATTTTGTTCATCTAAGTCACTCTTTTCATCACAAACGTATCCTACAATCTCTCCCTTTTTAGCCCATATATCTGAATTCAAGTCGTTATCTAAAGTCAAATGGAAAGTACCTTCTGCTTCACTTTTTTTACTAATAACTTTTTTTTCTTTTCTATTAAACAATTTTGTAACTTCATGAGTATAACTAAAAAGAATTTCTTCCTTTTCTATATGACTTAAATGTTCCTTCAAACTTTCAATAATTAACACATCATCTACTTTAAAAAAATGTTTTTTAGTTTGATATCCATACCTAATTGTCGCAGGTGATAACACTAGGAATTTATTAAAAGTTGTTTTTAAATCTAAAGTGTTGTCTAGCAAACGTTTAATATTATCTTTGTGTATTTTTTCAAAAGGTAAATCTTCTATATTATAATCTTGTTTAAAAATTATTTCGTTGCATTCTTTATCTTTAAGTATTGCATAACTCATTTCATCTGGTTCTTCTGCTTCACTTATCTCGTAAATATCTCCAATTTGTTGTGTCAAGAAAAAAGCACCTTCAAATTCGATATGCCCTAGAGGTTTGTTCAGCAAATATGCGCTGGCAATAATCCAGCTTTCTATATCAATTATAACTATACTTTTTACTTGTTTAAATAGATTTTGTACTTTGTATAAA
>LJHD01000129.1 GCA_001983475.1 Candidatus Epulonipiscium fishelsonii
GCCGCTTCCCAAATTTGACCTTCTTGAATTTCTCCATCGCCAAGTATAGCATAAACTCTATAGTCTTTTTTATCATATTTAGCAGTCATAGCCATACCATTTGCAGCAGATAAGCCAAGACCTAATGAACCAGCGGACATGTCAATTCCTGGAGTTTTATTCATACAAGGATGGCCTTGTAAATAACTATTTATATTTCTTAATGTTTTAATATCTTCTTTTGGAAAAAATCCTTTTAAAGCCAGTGCTGAATAAAGTGCAGGTGCTGCATGGCCTTTTGATAAAACTAGTCTATCACGGTTTGGAGATTTTGGATTTTGTGGATCTACATTCATTTCATCAAAATATAGAACTGCTAAAATATCACAAATTGATAAAGAACCTCCTGGATGCCCACTTTTTGCATGGTAAATCCCTTCAATTACAAGCTTTCTCATTTCATTTGCTTTTTGTTGCAATGACATTTAATTACCCTCCATCCAGATATTATTTAAATTTTTGTTCACATTTTCTAAAAAATTCGGCACCCTTTTCAGCAACTTCAACTGAATTAGGTTTTGCTAAAGCTTCTAAACATAGAAATCCTTTATAATTATGGTCTTTTATTACCTTATATAAAGCTTCCATATTCATATGACCCATTGAAGGGGCCAGTCTATTAGAGTCAAGAAAATGTATGTGTTTTATATAACTCATTGATTCAATTAATATTCTTTCCAAATTTACATCTTCAATATTCATGTGAAACGTATCTGCCAATAAACTTATTGGTAATTTAGTTTCTTTTAAAAAGTCTAACCCTTCTTGCATAGAGTTAATAGTGTTAATTTCATATCGATTAATTGGTTCTAATACCAAGTCCATATTATATTTTTCAGATATATTAAGCAACTTTTCGCAAGAGTCTATAAATCTTTGGTTAAATTCTTCTAAAGTTTCTTCAGGGGATTGACTTCCTCTTACTAGACCTAAAGATACCATTCCATCTATTTCACTAGTGTATTCAATTATTTCACCTATTTTCTTAATGCAAACATCTCTTATATCTTTAGATTTATCTCCTAAATATAATCCTTGTCCTGCAAGTGCTGCTGGCATTACAAGGCCTACCCCAAATCCGAATTCTTTAATCAGATTTGTGGCCTCTTTTGCTTTTTCGCTATATGGATTATCCACAAAAAGGTCAATGCCATC
>LJHD01000130.1 GCA_001983475.1 Candidatus Epulonipiscium fishelsonii
TTAACTATAAAAGTCCCTCAAGGAACAATTATTCGAGAATCAGAAACTGCCTGGGCGAAGCCCCGATTGTGGCATGAGACCCCAACTCACCGCTTTAAAAGTTGTATACTTTTTTATTTATAATTACTAAATTAGAAATTGTACAGAAAATAATTATCTAAAAGAGTGATTTAAAACTCAATATGTATTGACTTAATTTGCTTTTAGTATAATAAGAAAAGGCTAAAGGTCTTTTCTTATTATTCATTCAACAATCTAAATATAGTAACTGTACTTCAAAATAATAATAATTCAGAATGATGAAAAAATTTGATAGCCGTATATTCCCAGGGCTTTACGACTTGTCTAGTAACTATTTATTTTCTAAATTAGATTTAAAAAGATCATCAGTTGAGTCTATTTCGTTATTTTCATTTAATGGCCAAAGCTTAAATGTATATCCTTGAGCTTTAGCATCCTTTATAACACTATCAAGAATTTGAGTATTAGTTTTTGAAACAGCATGTAAAAGCAAAATTGCTCCATTGTGAAGATTGTCGGAAATTAATTTAGCAGCTTTTGTTGGATCAGGTTGCTTGTTTACATCAAAGTCTGCATATGCAAAGCTCCAAAAAATTGTTTGATATCCTAAATCTTTTGTCATTGCAAGGGATTTTTGAGAATATTGTCCCATAGGTGGACGGAAAAGTTTTGGTATGGAAGTTCCTATTATCTCTTCATATTTTTTTTCTAAATCAGCAATTTCACTATTAAATAAATTAGGATCATTTGCACATTGAGGCATGGATTTGTGACTTTTTGTATGATTAGCAACAATATGACCCTCTTCAACCATACGCTTAATTAAATCTGGACAACTTGCTACATAAGGTGAAGTTACAAAAAATATAGCTGGTACTTCATTTGCTTTTAATACATCTAAAATAGCAGGAGTATACCCTTTTTCATATCCTTCATCAAATGTAAGATAAATTACTTTTTCGTTTGTATCTCCAACAAAATAAGCATCATAATCTGTAATATTAAATTTAAGAGGATCTGCTTTAGGAGTTTGATGATTTTTTTCTCTAGCAATTCCCCAATGATGAATAGTATTATCTAGAGTCGTTGCAAAAATATTAAAACTTAATAAAGATAATAACACATATAAAATTTTTTTCAAAATACTTACTCCTTTCAATTATTTCCTAAATTTAGTATGACCAATTTGTTCTAAATTATCATGGAATAACTTTACAACTTATTATTATAATAATAAAAGAAGGTTGAATTTTAAGGTAAATAGTGATACTCTATGTAAGAGAGAATAGTATTTGCTAATCTTACTTATTAATTGTCAAATTAAGCTTTAAATTATTATGAATACATTACGTCTTGTTCTAGTTAATTGTATTTATAGTATATATGTTGTTGAATAATTTGTTTAGCTTGGAAATAGTACATATTTTTCCATAAAAGCAGAGTACTATCCTTTATATGGTGTTACAATCATAAATAACAGATTTATTCAACAACCTAATAGTAGTAACTAAATTTAATTATGTTAGGAAGCTCCTATTCATGATTTACGGATTTAGAGACAATGTGACTAAATCTGTTATTCCTGAATTATGGAAAAGGACCAAGGGGATTTTTCTCTTATTTGAACCATCAAAAAAATACTTCAGCTTATAAGTACATAGTAACAAAATGTTCAAAACTTTATAATCATCAAGGGTAATTTTATTATTTAAAAGATAAAATATTTATTTTAAACTTTATAAATTAAACAATAACTAATTTTAGTCATGTAACCTGTGAAATTTTTGTTTGTTATATTGCATAAGTAATTAATAATGTGATAATAATCTAATAAATGCGAAAACCAAGCATAAAATAAATATAATTTTAGTGTTACAAGAACCTTGGTGGACTTAGGTCTGGAAACATGGGAAAGTTTGCCTTGTAATGAAGCGAGGTTGCTAAGTGCTTTAGTAGCGAGTACAAGTACTTTATAATTGCATATTATTGAAAGGGAGGTACAAGGAATTTTGAAATTAAGTTGATTTTCAATGTATCTAAAAAATTTCTTGAACATTTATGAATTTAAAATCATTAAAAAAAGTATGTATTGCATTTTCTGGTGGAGTAGATAGTACATATTTACTCTATATAGCTTATAAACAATTAGGTAGCGCAAATGTTTTAGCAGTAACTGTTTCATCAAGTATGTGTCCTGAAAGAGAATTTAAAGAGGCATTAGAATTTATAAAACAACATAATATAAAACATATTATAGTTAATGCAGATGAATATAATATAAAAGAGTTTGTAGAAAACGGAAAAGACAGGTGTTATTACTGCAAAAAATCTATTTTTTCTAAAATTAAAGAAATTGCTAAGCAAAACGGAATAGATTATGTTTTAGATGGAAGTAATAAAGATGACGAAGGTGATTATCGCCCAGGAATGAAAGCTTTAGCAGAACTCAATATACTCAGTCCATTAAAACAAGAAGGTTTAACCAAGCAACAAATTAGAGATTTTTCAAAAAACGAAGAACTTCCAACTTGGAACAAACCTTCAATGGCTTGTTTAGCATCACGTATTCCATATGGAAAAGAAATTACAAAAGAAAAATTAGCTAAAGTGGAAAAAGCTGAAAATTTTATGGCAGATTTAGGATTTAAACATATTAGAGTTAGATATTATGAAGAACTAGCTAAAATTGAAGTACCATCACAAAATATAGATGAAGTATTAAAATATAAACAAGAAATAGTAGAACAATTCAATAAATTTGGATTTAAAAGTGTTGCTTTAGATTTAAAAGGATATCGTATGGGAAGCATGAATGAAGTGTTATAGTCGATAATCTATAAAAATATAAAAGGAGCAGATTATGCAAAATTCACAAAACTATGGATCGTTTTCAATGCATTTACTAATGAAAGAAAAAATAAAACAGCCATCAATAAATGAAATAATTAACATTGCTGAAAAATATCTTGGAGAATTAGAGGTAGTAACAAAAGAAGGACTTATTAGCTTAGCTGTCATGGATTATATGGCAACATTTGAAGAAGGTTGTGCACCTGTTCAAGTGTTACTTAGTGATTGTGAAGATTGGGATGCTAATAATTTAGATATTATGATAAAAAGTCAACTATGGAATTGCTCAGACGAAGATAAAGAAAAAGTTTTTAAAAACTGTAAATATCAAATAGTTGGAATGGATATACTTGGTAGATCATTACATCCTCATAATAGAGCCAAATTATTAATGAGTTATCTTAATGTTCTTATGGATTTATTTCCGCAATGTGAAGCAGTATTATTTTCGCCTTCACTAAAAATGATAATGGCAGACCAAATACGTAATTGTGAAATGCCAATTAAATACAGATTTATAGAATTTTGTGTAAATTTTAGATTTTTTAATATAGAAAACACTACAAATAAGGTAGTTGACACTTTAGGAATGAACACTTTATTTTTGCCAGATATACAATATTACTTTCATGATATGGATCCAAATTGGGCCATTAATCATGCTTATAATATTTGTGAATATCTTTTTGATAAAGGTCCTATTTTAAAAAATGGTGAAAATGTTTGTGGAGTTAGTGATCAAGGTTTTGATAAAGAATTGCATTGGAGATGTACAGAAGAAACTTCGATTTTAGCACCTGAAAGACCTGTAATTAATATTCATACTGGACAATATGCTACAGGAAATAAATTTAATAAGTGTTAGCAATAGTTATTAATAAATGTAAAATAGGTAAAAATATTCTAGAAAATACGTTTTAATACTCTTGTTTTAGGCTATATTTAGATATAACTTAAAGTAGGAGGAATTT
>LJHD01000131.1 GCA_001983475.1 Candidatus Epulonipiscium fishelsonii
TCACTTCCTCCATTTTTTACAGGATACAAATCTTGCAGTAAAATTTTACTCTCTGCAATTTTTTCAACTATTTCAGGATAAGGTAACTTTCCATTGTCTTTAAAATTAGGATATTCATTAAAAAGCTTATTTTTACTATTTAACCAAAACTCTACTTCTATGTCATTATCTAACAAAGCTTTAACTACTTTCTGCCTATATTTCATTCTTCTACACCAATCAACTTCTCTATATACTCCTTCAAATAATATTTGTTTTAAATCTAGAATATTCATAGCTAATTGTATATCTTCGTTTTCTAATATGACTTCTTCCATACATTCTTCCATTGTTTTATTAAAATCACTAAATGCTTTATCATAAACTTCTTTAGCAAATTTTTTAAATATAGTTATTTCAGATTCCTTAATCTCCTTTTTTTCTATTAATTTATTTATTCTATCTTCAGGTAAGTCTGGTTCTATTAAATTGGCAGTCATAATTACATCTATATTCTTTTTATTATTTAATGCTTTACTTCCAGCTTGCATTAAATGTGTTAATATTCCAGTGTTATCAATATATTTTTCATATGAATTCAAAAAACTCTCTGCAAACATTCCTACAAATATATTTTTCTTAGGGACATTTTTCGAAAGTATTCCATAGCAAGCTTGACGAGCTGGATTATCAAGTAATAATGTACCTACAATGACATTATTATCTGAAAAAATTTTAAGCAAAGAAGGTATAAACGCTAAAGTAAAACAGAAATTAATAACATAATCTACTTTTATTAAACCTTTAGGTAATCCATAATCAAAATCTGTTGTAGATTGTTCCCTATCTTCAAAAACAATGCTTATTCCATCAGAATTAATAACATAACATAAATTCATAGAATTTTTATGAAGCATATATTTATCGAAATCTATTATTGTTACTATATGTCCCATATTTTTAAAAGCAATTTCTAGTTCCTCTATAAACTTATTTGTTATAGGTGTCCAACTCATTCTTAAATCGTATTTAAATAATACTATATTTATCTTGTTATCTGTTCCTTCTATCAAAGAAGCTCTCCTCCCAAACTCTTAATACGGTACTTATGTTTCGTATATAGTACATATTTATTAATTCTTCTGCCCTATTCTTCCAAGTATGTTTCTCACTTACCAATTTATATGCATTTTCAATTATAGGCTGTGCTAAATCATAGTTTTCCGTATAAAATCTCACTTTTTCCACTAGCTCATTTAAATTGTTTGCATCATAATAAATTATATTTACTCCATCTATAAGCTCATCATTCGCAAAGCTATTTCTATTACTTATTACCAATGTTCTATTTAGCATTGCATTAAATATTCTTTCACTTCCTCCATTTTTTACAGGATACAAATCTTGCAGTAAAATTTTACTCTCTGCAATTTTTTCAACTATTTCAGGATAAGGTAACTTTCCATTGTCTTTAAAATTAGAATATTCATTAAAAAACTTATCTTTACTATTTAACCAAAACTCTACTTTTATATCATTATCTAACAAAGTTCTAACTACCTTATGCCTATATTTCATTCTTCTACACCAGTCCACGGCTCTATATACTTCTTCAAAAAATATTGGTTTTAAGGCTTCAATATTCATAGCAATTTGTATATCTTCATTTTCTAATATAACTTCTTCTATACATTCTTCCATAGTTTTATTAAAATCATTGCAGGCTTTATTATAAACTTTTTCAATAAATTTTTTTAATAAATTTTTTTTAGTTTCTCCAATCTCCAATTTTTCTAGTGATTTATTTATTATATCCTCAGGTACCTTTATTTCATGTAAATTCGCAGTCATAATTACATCTATATTTTTTTTATTAGTTAATGCTTTACTTCCAGCTTGCATTAAATGTGCTAAAATTCTAGTGTTATCAATATATTTTTCATACGAATTAAAAAAACTCTCTGCAAACATTCCTATAAAAGTATTTTTCTTAGGAGTATTTTTAATCAACACTCCAGCGTGAATTGGAGGATCAACTAATAATGATCCTACAATAACATTATTGTCCGTAAAAAATTTAAATAAAGAAGGCACCCCTGCTAAAGTTAAACTAAAATTAATAACATAATCTACTTTTACTAAGTCTTTAGGCAATCCATATTCTGCAAAATCTGTTGTAGTTTGTTCCATATCTTTAAAAACAATTTGTACTCCATCTGAATTAATAACATAATCTAATTTTATAGAATTTTTATGAAGTGCATATTTATTAAAATCTATTATTGTTACTATATGTCCCATATCTTTAAAAATGAGTTCTAGTTCATTCATAAACTTATCTGTTACTTGTGTTGTACCCATTCTTAAATTGTATTTAAAAAATACTATGTTTATTTTCTTATAGATTTCTCTTGTCAAAGAAAATGCCCTCCTCTTGTATTATACTATATGAGTTAGTATATTTATTGTTAACATTTTTTTGCAATCTAGATAACCTTAGTTGTTCCTTAGTTTCATGATATACTTTGTTATAAAGTTGATTATTTTCTTGATCTACTTTCTTAATTTTATCAATAACTTCTCTATATAACTCTATATCATCCTTTATAGCCGAATTCAATTTTTCTAAATCATTTATCAAACGTCTTTTTCTAATCAATAATTTGTTAAGCTCCTCCATATCTTCATTATGTAGTGCTGTAGATTGTCTTTCAGTTAAATTCAAAATTCTGTTATAAATCTTTAATTTTCCTTGATTCATAAATTTCCTCCATCTATTCTTTTGATTATATATTCTGCAACTTCCCTTACACAACCTTCACCACCCTTTTTATTTGTTACAAAATTGGCTTTTTGTTTAACTATATCTAATGCACTGCAAGGGGCGCAACCCAATCCAACTTTTTCAATTGCTGGCAAATCAAATATATCATCGCCAATATATGCACATTGTTGTAAAGTTATATTATATTTTTCACATAAATCGTTCATACTTTGAAGTTTGTCTTTTTGATTAAAGATAATATCATCTACTTTTAATTTATCAGCACGTCTTTTTACAAGCGAATTATTTTCACCTGTAATAATAGCTATTTTTATTCCCAAGTTTCTTAATAGTTCAAATCCCATACCATCTAAAGTATTAAATTTTTTTAATTCACTTCCTGAGTCAGAATAATACATTCCTCCATCAGTTAAAACTCCATCACAATCCGTTGCTAATAATTTGATATCCAATCTATCTACATTTTGATGTTGTCTAAGCAAATTTTCAACTATTATCCAATCAGCTGGTTCATCTATCTCAAAATAACTTTCTTCAGACATTTCACATATTTGTATATTTCCAGAAATTCTATTTTTAAATCTTATTAAGTTTTCTTTAGAAGTTATATAAAAGGCCCCATTTTCAACAAAATATCCTTCAAAGTCTTGTCGGCGTGGTCTATTATAAATATTATAATTTGTTGATACAGCAAACCCATCTTTTATTTCCCAGTTAAATCTTTTTTGCCTAACTACAGAAACAACACTATCTATTTCTTTTTTATTAAATATCTCGAAGCCTCTGTCTAAATCTTGAGTTTGTAATAGTGGAGATGTCGCTTGTATAAGTACTATATTATCAAATTTATATTTGCTGGCAAATTCTAACATCACCGCTTCAGTACTTGCTATATCAGAACTTACTTCTTCTGACCTATCAATTACAATTACCTTACTAAATTTAAAATCTTCTACAACTTTTTTTATTTGAGTACTATCAGTTGCAACATATATCTTTTCTAAATAGTTGCAATCTTCAGCAGCTTTTAGTGTCCAATACACTAGTGGTCTTCCGTTTATTTCCTTGATATTTTTTAAAGGTATAGATTTACTTCCACCTCTGACAGGAATAAATGCTATATTCATATATTTTGTCCTTTTCTATATTGTTTTATAGGTTGTTAAAAGTTTTTAAAGCATATAACTACTCGGGGCTTTGCCCCGAATCCAAAATCACTTTATTCATTATATAGCAATAGCTAAATTTGATTATTATATAATGGTGCAGAATTTTATTCCCAAGCTTTCAAAAAAAGCATTTCAGCTTATAAATACGCTTACTATAATGTCATTATAAAAAAATTAACTTCATTGGTTTACTACACTAAATAAAAATAAGTTATTCAACACATTTATTGTAAAAAGTATCCCATTCTATTATTGTAGCTAAATCACTATTGATTGGCTCAAATTTTTTATCACTATTATTAAAACAATTATAGCACATTATATTTGCTAAATCTTTACTTAAAAGTCTTTTTCTAAAATTTACATATCTTTCGCTGTTCCAAGCCTCAGCCAAACTCATTTTATTTAAATCTTCAATAGCTACATAATTATTAAAGTCTCCACAACAAGCTGTTAAATATCCTTCCCATGTAATGTGAATAGTGTTAAAAGGCAATTTACATCTAAATTCTTTTTTTGTATCAGGTTCATCAATTTGTAACTCTTCCATAACTTCTGTAATTAATCCACTAGCATTCCTAACCTTATAAAACATCATTTCATCAACATATTCTTGTAATAAATCTCTTAACTTTTCTTCATCATTAATAGTATATTTAGTTAATATTGTAGATGTATATAATTTTAATGGTTTATTATTTACTACTCTATATTCATGGACTTGTTTTAAATTATTTATAACTTCATCAAAATCATCTTTACCATGAATAAATTTATAAGTACTAGAAACAGCAGCATTAATAGAATATTTTAAGCTATCTAATCCTGCTTCAACACACTTTTGAATATTTTCTACAGTTGCTAATTTTCCATTTGTATTTAAATATACATATTCATATCCTATTTCCTTTGCATACGAAATATATAAGGATAAATTTTTATTTAAAAATGGTTCCCCAGTAGAATAAAATCCTACACATCTTACACCTAAATCGTAAGCTTCTTGTAAAATGCGTTTCAAAAAATTTTCATCAATAAATCCTTTTTTCCTAGTCATTTTCCTATTTGCACAAAATATACAGGTATGATTACAAGCATTATTAATTTCTACCAACATATATCTATCTATTTTAGGATGGAGCAAAAAATCATCATTTATAAATCTTTCAGCATAACGCTCTGAATACTTCATATTTTATTCTCCTATATTTTTTTAGCAATAAAAATCATGTTATCAGAAAAACCTTTTTTATCAAATTCCTTTTGTATAGTATCATTTAATAGTAATAGTTCGTTATACAAAGTACTTTTATTTTTATTGTTATTGTTCTTTAACATCTGAGAAGTTAAAATATCAAAATATCCTTGACCAAATCCCCATTTACTTATGATATCAAATTTATCTTTGAGCAAAATATCTATTCCATCCTCAGTGAACACTTGTAGGTGAATTGGAGGGATAATATGTCTATACACATTTTCGTTATCAGTTAGGTTTACAAAAGATGACATAGATGGATACCTTGGAATTTCAAACACAATAACACTATTCGATTTCATATGTTTATAAATATAATTTATAAATTCAATAGGATTTTCTATATGCTCCAACACATTAAAGAAAGTTATTATCGTCGCTTCATTAAGTATCTTTTCAATCTCTACATTTTCCATATAGGGGTTTATAAATCCTTTAACAATATCAATGCCATTACTTTTTGCAAACTCTATCTCACGCTCATCAGACTCAATCCCTATAGGAATAATATTGGTTTCTTTAGATAATATATAAAGTATCTCTCCAGTACCACATCCAATATCTATCCACTTATCTATCTTAATATTATTTTCTTTCATTTCATCTAAAATATATTTTACTTTCGGTTTTGCAATCAATTCAGCTCTTTTATAAAATAATTCTTTATCAACATAGTGATCTATTGGCGTAGTTGCATTATTATATAAAGTCTCCGTATTTGGCAAATTTGTTAGATAAATACTTCCGCAACTTTCACATTTATAATATTTATATCCGTATATATCCACAAACATTTGATTGTTTTCCGCATTCAAACAAATTCTACAAAATGTTTGAATATCATCAAACGACAAAGTACTTTCAGCTAAATTTTTATTCATTGCAATCATATTTTCTATTTTTTCAATATTTCTACCTATATTACGCATATCCATTGATTTTCCATATTTTGTTTTTACAGCTTTTCGAATATTCCTTTTATATTTTAATTTATCTCGTTGCACTTGTTCAATAGGTAAAATATCTTCACTTTTATACGTTAAAGCCAAATAATTATATTCTAAATCACGCTTTACTCTACGTAATCCTTCTGGCTCCAATGAAGCAGCATGGTCTGTTCCTTTCCATGTCCTGTTCAAAGTATAGTGTCTTTCAATAATATTTGCTCCCAACACATACGCTGAAATATCTGCTGATATTCCATGATGGTGTCCAGAAAATCCTATGTCCTTTACTCTATCTTTATATAATTCTCTTATCCTAGTAATTTCTAATAAACATAAATCTTCTGTAGGTACAGGATATCCAGATGTACATGCATATAGCACTACATCTAGATTTCTGTTATTTTTCTCAAAAAATTCAACTAATTCTTTTTCCTCTTGTTTTGTAGTCATTCCCAAAGATACGTGAATTTCTCCAAAATAGTTTTTACATATCCAATCTAACATTTCATAATTATTATTGCATGCTGAAGGAATTTTTATAAAGTTGGGATTTAACGAAACAATTTCTTTTGCTGAAGTTAAGTCCCATACTGAACAGCTATATATTATTCCAAGTTTTTCACAATATGCTTTAAGCTCTTTGTGCTCTTCTAAATTAAATTCTAAATATTCTCGATGTTCTCCATAAGTTTCTCCATATGAATTATAGTATACTGGATGTGGAGCATTATATTGTTCTTGTGTTAATAATTCTTTATTACATCTTTTTTGAAACTTAATTGCATCTACTTTACAATATATCCTTGCAGTTTCTATAAACTCTCTTGCAATATCTAACTTTCCTAAATGATTGCACCCAACTTCAGCAATTACATAAGGTTTTTTATATTTCATAATATACTCTCCTTATTTCATACACACTTGCCACTGTTTAATTATATCTAATAATTCATATTCTAATAAATCTTCAATTAAAATATAATCTTCATTTTCAATCGCTTTAGATAATTCAGTAAACACTTCTATATCCTTAGTTAATTCCTGACTTTCCATTTTGGATGACATATCCATATATATTCCCAAACAAATTTTAAGTATTTTGTTAACTAAAGAAATCTCAAAATGTTGTTTTGAAATAATCGTTTGAATTAAATTCACTAATAAATCTAGTTGTTCCATTAAATTATTTTCCATATATTTTAACCTTTTCTGTATTCAGTTTTAAGTAATTCTAATATTTTTCCAAGATTTTCTTGAACTAACTCATAATCTATTTTGAAATTTTTTATAGATCTTGAATATTCACTATAGATTTCTTCTAAGTCGTTATTTTTCACCATTTTCAATTTTTCATTAAGAATTTCTTCAGCATCTTCTGTTCTTTTTTGTACTCTTGATGACAATTCTAATATAGAAACCAAATGATGTACAGTATATTGATCTATTTGATCTAACAGCTCTTCTATTTTTGCATATTTTATTCTTATATTTTCAATATTTTTATATTTTATCGCTTCATTTATATCATTACATAAATCCAGTAAAGATTTTACTAAACTCAACACTTCTTCTATCTCTATAATAATATCTTTTAAATCAACTTTTACATTACTTTGAAATGGCTTCACATGTTCAATTTTTATCTTACTCTCTGGATTATATTTTTCAATAACATTTTTTAATGACATATGAGTGCATCCTTCAATATATGCTCCTCCTTCAGTTGCATTAATAAAGTTAATATCTGGATTATCTTTTATATGACCTTCTATATTTTCTTTTATACCCAAAAACATCTCTGATGTTTTTACTTCAGATTTTTCATCAAAAGCTTTAGTCAAAATAAAGTTTTTTGGAATTTTAAAATTTTTTATCTCTTCTTCATCCCGAGAGCCTATATCATGAAATTTATCATCTGTAAAAGCTACATCTTGTCCTATGAAAATAATAGGATTACACTTTAAATGTATTGCTGCACTCATTGCAAGAACACTTACAGAAATTGCATATGTCAACTTGTTTATCTCTAGGCCTAAACCTTCACAGGTTTTTCTCCCATTTGTAGTAAAATACTTTATACCTTTATATTTTTCCAATAAATTATAATTACTGTGATTACTACAAATCATAGGATAATCTAAACAAGTATTTTCTTTTAATAAATTAAAAGTAAAATCATTTGAATCTGCATGAACTATAAAATCAGCTTCAATATTTCTTTCATAAATAGAATTTATGTTTCTAGAAACAACAAAAATTAAGCCATTGAAATCTTTTAATTGATCGATATTTTTTGAAAGAGAAGGACCCGCAGAAACTATTACAGCTGGAACATTTTTATATTTTGTTAAATCGCTTAAAAAATATGAATTTTTTATAAAGTTATAATTTAATATTGTATGCTCAATTTCTTCCATAGTTCTTATTGCCGCAAAGCCATACATCAGTCTTGCATGCATAATATTATTCTTCAAAATATCATTTATATATTTAAAATATTCTTCATAGAAATATAAATAAACTTTGTTTGTTATTATACAAAATTCACCCAAAATTATTTTTTCATTGTAAATCGTAAGTATCTCTCTCAATTTAGTAAAATCTGTTCCACTAAAAAATATTATTTCATCTTCATTTATTGGTTCAAATTCCATTTGATATTTTAGAAGTTCCTCATTAGGCTCAATTACAATCACTTTATGCCTAAATGCTCCTCTATAATCCAAAATTTTTTTTATTCCATATCCAAAGCCATACCCCATTATAATCCACAAAGTATCTTTATTAAAATCATTTAAACTCACATTTTTATATGCTTTTATTTTAGGTTCATATTTACTTATTGCATATTTTTCAGTGTGCTCATTATAAAGTTTTAAAGTATAATCTATATCATTTTTAGCTTTTTCAATTTTCATATGTGTACTTTGAATTTCTAATTCAATTTCTTTTAAATTTGCTTCAACCACTATATTAATTCTCCCTGAAATTTTATATTTTTTGATTATCTACATTCAAATAGGAGAAAAAATATATTTTCTCCTTAAGCTGAAGATATTCATATTTAAATTTTAATATTTATATTACTTCCTAAATTTGGATTAACAGATGTTTCCATATCTCTCATCATTTCATTCATTATTTGTGAAGATTGTTCAACGGTATCCATTGTCATTTTTGCTACAGATACACTTAACTGAACACCTACATTCATTTGACTCATTCCCATTGATAAACCTGCAATGTCCATTAAAATATCCCCCTTTTATTTTTTGACACTAGAATGTAGCTCGCATGAAAAAGCGCTCTTCTCTAAAAAAGTCTTATTTGTATTAAGCCCATACCTTTTATGGTATGGGTTCATTATTTATTACAAGAAATTTAAAGACTAAATCTCTTATTTATAAATCATATAAAAAGACCAAAGAGCTCTCCGTATAACAGATTTAGTTGTTACCAAATCTGTTATTTTTTAGTGTCAACAAATAAACCTGCTCTTTTCTCCATTGCAGCTATCATTTCCACTATTTCTTCTGGTGGAAATTCTCTAATTACCTCTTGAGTTTCTTTATCTATTACTTTTCCTAAAACTTGATTTGTTTCTGTATGCATAGAAAATTTAATTTGACTATTATGTGAATTAATTTCTATGTCTGCACTTTCAATAGAATGAGAGATTTTTTTAATAAAATCCTCAGTTTGTTCACCGTCTTTGTTGCCAGTTTGTTTCCCTTGTTGATTTAATTGTGTTTGTGATTGATTCACAATTTTAGTTTCTTTTGGTGGTGCAGCTTGAGCTTTAGGTTGGTGATGTTCTTGAACTTGATGATGTTGAGGTGCACTATTTACTTCAACTGGTTGTGGTGTAGTATTTGTAATATTCATTTTAAATCCCCTCTTTTTAAAATAATTATTTAGGTTGTTGTTTTACTTTTTGCAACACTTGTACCCATAAATCTCTAAACTCTCTTATGAAATGTAGTGCTTCCTCTAGTTCTGGTTTACTTTTCTTCACATTAGCTTTTACTAATAAGTCGAAAATGTATTCATACAACAAAGCCATTGAGTGAGCAACTTCGTATTCCATCTTTAAAGTTATTTGAAATTCCTGAATAATATTCTGTGCTTTAATTATATTTATATGAGCTTCAGCAATATCTGCATTATCCAAAGCTATTAAAGCCTTATTACAAAATTTAATAGCACCCTCGTATAACATTAAAGTTATTTCCCCTGGAGATGCTGTTAATACTTTATTTTGTTGATATGTTTGATATGGGTTCATATTTCTTTTCCCTTTCTTTAATAAACTGTTTATAGTTTTTATAAAGCTTTTAGTTTCTATAGGGTGTTGAATAATTAGCTAATAAAGCTTGTAACAATATTTGTTTACAATAAAAGATTAAAAACTTAATTTGGGCTCGGAGCAAATCCTCAATTCAACTCCCAGCTTTAAAAGTTGTTCACTCTTATAATGATGACATATTTATCATCATTTATTCAACACCTTATTTATAAAACTTTCGAAACCATAAACAGGTTTTTCTATTTGCTAACAAGCTCTAATATTTTATGCTGAAGCAAACACTGCACTTTGGCTATTCCATTCATTCATCATTTGTTCCATTGCATTAAATTTACTGAAGTAATAATCTTCACGAGTCTCATATCTATCTTGATATTTAATGATATCTGTTGCAATATTACGTAATTTTTCATCAATTACCTTGTCATTATAAAAACTTCCAAAACTATTTAATGTAGTAGTGGCAATTTGGTCACTAAATTTTGTATATAGTTCGTCCATTACCCCTTCTGTTTCATTTCCATCCGCATCAGTTCCACCAGCAAAAGCTTCAATTATTTTGTCTGCGTTTTCACTTATAGCTTCTTTTAACTTTTCTTCATCAATATGCAATTTTCCTTGTTCTTTCCAATTGCCTGTTGTAATTCCCATTGAAATTAAGTCTTCGTTGCTACCCAAAGCACCTCTTAGAGTATCAACAAAATCTTGTAAAGCTGGATCATCAGCAAATATATTTTCTTCAATTTTTTTGTTCCAAAGCTCAATTTCATAGTCTGACATTTCAGCCATTTCTTCATCTGTCAAAGGCATATAGTCATCAGAACCAGGCATATCAATTTTAGAATTTAAGTCTTCAAGAAGTGTATTATAATCCTCAATAAAGCTCACAATTGTCTCATAAATTGCATCTTGGTCTTGTTCAGAGGAAACTAAGATTTTTGAATCTCCATCTGTAGCTGTAACACCATCTTCTTCACTATATGCCCCAGTAGTTTGTTTAAATGTCATGCTTATACCATTTACTGTAACACTGTTTGATGTTGATTCATAATCATTTCCATTATATTCATAATGTGCATTTGTACCTTTATTGAATTTAACATTGTAAGTTCCATCTTCATTATCGGTTAAATTCCCTTCACCAAACAATGCTTTTAAAACGTCTGAGTTATCATATTCACCTACTGTAGCATCAGCTGAGATATCTATATCAAATTCCCCAGTTTCTTTGTTAGAAATCATAAATCTGCCTTGATCAAAATTTACATTTAGGCTATCATCAACTTCTTTAATTTTATTAGCAATATCTTCCATAGTATCAGAGCCTAAAATTTCAACTTCTTCTTCCCCAATTTTTATTGTATAGGTAGCATCATCCCCTTGAGTACTCATATAACTACTTGTTTCGGATAACTTTGTATCTTTTGTAACCAGTTCAGGTTCATCTGTTGGCATGTGAGTATCTGGATCTACTTTATATATTTGGTCTGTTTTTAATTGCGCACTTGATGCAAGTTGACCAATAATAATTTCATGTGTTCCATCAGGAATGTTGCTTCCCTCATGTATAGTTAAGGAATCTTCATTTGTATTTGTTATTATTTTAGAGTCAAAACTACCTTGATGTCTTAAAGTTCCAACAGTATCTGTATAGAAATCCATTAAGGTATTATTCATTTTTTTCCATTCTTCTTGTTTTAACTCCATCAACATTTCTTCTTTTTTTAAATTATCTACTTTAGATTTATCTGTTGCAACCAATGCTTTAACTATCGACTCTGTATCCAAGCCGGAAGTTAGTCCTGTAAATCTTATTGCATCTGCCATTATTATACCACACCCTTCTTTAAAAAATACCAGTTTTAATGAAATTTCTTAGACATTACCCCACTATAAAGTAATGCATTTTATTAAAACTTTAGAAGTTTTCCCTAATAAATATATTTAATTTTTAAGATAATAAAATAACTATTTATGTAAATTATTTCATCTTTCTTGTGATTGTTATGTGCATTTTATATCTTATTTTATATTAAGGAAAAAACTAAATGTTTTCGCTACTTAGTATAACTATGCAATTCTATTATCTTTCCTAAAAATTAGAATATATAAATTATTTTAATAATTATATACTATAGAGTAAAGATTTTTTTGATATTATTAATCACTACGATATATATATCGATTAGTTTTAAAAAACACTTTAGCATTTTATCAAATATTTTTTAAATTTTACCATAATTTAATTAAATATAAATTGTTTATATATATTAGTCGTGCCTTGAAATAGTTATAGTTTTCAGTAACTAAGCGAAGTATATCCACATAGATGTGTGAAACCATGTAATAGATGAAAGTTAATTATTATACAACTTAAAATAGTCTAAAGTAGATTAGTGATGCAAGAGCAAAGTTCATGTCGGGAAATTTCATCTTAGAAGTATGTATTTATATTTTTATCATAAAAAGTAAAATACTATCCTTTTATATAATGTAATACTAATTCAATTGTTCTAATTAAATATTAGATGTACTTTTAGCGAAGTACTTTTTTGGATGGTTGGGAATGATGTACAAATTGCACAAATGTGCATAAATATACATTTTGGAGTGATACGAATTATATTGGACAACATGTGCTAGTGGGAAGAAATATATTAGGATATTTTGTCAGTTGTATTTTGTCAGATATAGGTATATACTTTAATAGTTAACCCGTGTGAAAAAAACAATTAGCGGAGCAGTCGCGAAAAAATAAGTAGCAATTAGGCGAAAAAATAAGTAGTAGAGCAGATGCGAAAGAATAAGTAGTAACTGGTTGACAACCAAAACTAAAAGTAGTAATAATTTAAAAGCAAGACATGTAACAAGAGATTTAGTCACGTTACTCCGTGATTTAGAAATAAAAGTTTGCTCAATAGATTTAAAAGCAAGATATGCTTCAAACATCAACAAGGGAAAACCATGGCCATGGACCTTAGTTTAAATCAATAAGTTGTGCTAGTTATATATGTACTTATAAGCTGAAGTACTTTTTTGATGATTTGGTATTCTCAAATATCATCAAATGTAGAAGCTGCTAAGTACCTTTACTATAAAATGTATGGGCCACTAAGTGTCTCTACCACAATTTAACTAGCACAAGACGTAAATATAATACTGTTTATAATCTCTCAAAAAAATCTAAACCTAGGATAATAAACATACAGTATTATCCTAAACATAGTATTACCTCTATAATCATACATTTGAGATTATAAACAGGTTATATAAATGTTGGAAAAAAAACTGAAAAGTATATTGTTCAAGTAAGACCACTAGGCCTAAAGAAAGTTTAAGCCTATTTCTAGTGTAAAAAATATTTTGAGATAAATTATGAAAGTTAATAGGCTTTTTAGCTAGAATTAAAAGTCTGGGTAAACAATCAGGACTTCCATTCAGCATTTTATGTCTTAACCAAATTTGGGGGCATCCAACATTCAAAAGCTGCACAAACAATCGGAGTTTCCATTTAGAACTTCATATCCTACATAATCTCAAGGGTTTCCATTCAGTATCAACAGTTTTTATACCCAATCGAGTTTCCATCTAACTTTACCATTTTCTATACCCAATCAAGGTTTCCATCCAATATTCATCTCCTTCATAACATCAGTGTTTCCATTTAGCTTTACCATTTTCTATATACAATCAGGGTTCCCATTTAGAATTTCATATCCTTCATAAAAATATGGTTTCCATCTAGCTTTACCATTTTCTATACACAATCGGGGTTCCATTCAGCATCAACAGTTTTTATATACAATCGAGTTTCCATTCAGCTTTCATATCCTTCATAAAAATATGATTTCCATCTAGCTTTACCATTTTCTATACACAATCGGGTTTCTATTCAGCATCAACAGTTTTTATATACAATCGAGTTTCCATCTAACTTTACCATTTTCTATACCCAATCAAGGTTTCCATCCAGTATTCATCTCCTTCATAACATCAGTGTTTCCATTTAGCTTTACCATTTTCTATACACAATCGGGGTTTCCATTTAGAACTTCATATCCTAAATAAAATCAGAGTTTCCATCTACATTACCATTTTCTATATACAATCGGGGTTCCCATTTAGAACTTCATATCCTAAATAAAATCAGAGTTTCCATCTAACTTTACCATTTTCTAAATAAAATCAGGATTTCTATTTAGCTTTACCAGTTTTTATACCCAATGATGGTTTCCGTTTAGCATTAACAGTTATACAATCGAGGTTTCATCCAGCATTTAAAGGCTGCATAACCAATCGTGGTTTTCAGTTAGAAAAAGTTTGAATAAGCAGCTAGGACTTCCAGTTAAAATTAGAAAAATAAAAAGAAAAGACCTTTAGCCTTTTCTCCTTATCACGAATAACAGATTTAGTTATGTTGTTACTAAATACATGAGACATGAATTATAGCTAATAATTTATGTCTTAAGAATATTTATTTGTGCAAATTTTAGCTAAATTGAGTTTATTTAGCTTAGCCAAAGATAAAAAATTCAAAGATTTTCCAGCTGTAGTTGCATAAATATTCATTATATTACATTTAAATTTAAGTATTATCTATGAAAACAACGCAAAAAGGTACGCTTTTGCATGTATCTTCTTATTGTATTGTGCATAATGCACTAATGATGGATATATAGTTATTTTTTTTAACTTGCCAGTTCTAGTTAAATTAGATGTACCTTTGAACTGAAGTACTTTCTTGAGGATTTAAGAGTGAAACTCCCCACAGGAGCTTCCCACTATAAGAAAATAATCTTTGTTAATTAAATGTACTAAATAAAAATGAATTATTCAACAAGCCATGATTAATAAATAAAAGACTAGCACAACTCAAAAAATTAGCAAAATTTCGTTTATAAATCTTGTCCTTAAATGGCAAAAGTACTTATCTTATTATCAGATAAATATATATAAGTACTTTTTAGTCAATATCCCAATAACTAAATTAATTTATTTGATATAATAGAGTAATTATAAACAAAGTATACTATAAAAAAAATATTTATGTTAGTCTACAAGCATTGACTTAAAATTTAATATTAAATATAATAAAATTTATAAAACAAATATTGTAAACTTATATCTAATTCAAGTTATTGGTTTATAGAAAGGATGGTTTAAATAATGGACATAATTTTATTAGTATTAAGACTTGTATTTTCAGTCTTTATAGCAATTTTAGCTAGTAAATTAATTAGCAAATTAAAGTTGCCCGGAGTTCTTGGATTTTTACTTACAGGAATGATTTTAGGACCTTATGCATTAAACATTTTGTCAGTTGAGCTTACAACTGCAAATTGGTATCACACTTTGTCACGTTTATTAGAATTATCAATAGGGGTTTTATTTGCAAAAGATTTAATGTTCAAAAAAATGAAAGCCTATGGTAAACAAGTTATTACAATTACACTTTTTGAATCAATAGGTACTTTTATTGTAGTATCAGCATTTTTTGGTATTTTATTTAACTTTATGGGTGTTCCATTGTATGTAGCAATTATCTTTGGCGGAATTGCACTTGCAACAGCGCCAGTGCCAGCTCTATCTATTATAAATGAGTATAAAACTAAAGGAGATATTACTAAAATTTTGCTACCTATTGCTGTTATAGATGATGTAATAGCACTTAGTGCATTTTTTACTATAAATGCATTTATTTTATCTATGGGGCCAGCCTCAACTACATCTCCACTTATGACTGTTTTCTTAAATATAGCATTACCTTTAATTTTAGGGATAATTATAGGATTTGTATCAATTGCAATTTACAAAAAAATAAAATCAGAAAAGTTATATGGTATAACTACTATCCTTATTATAATAGGTGCGTATATTATTGCATACAGCATTGATAATTTTGTTTTGGCTACACCAGCTATTAACTATATGTTACTTGGAATGGCCTTGTTTGGAACAATCACAAATAAGACATCTGAAGAGATGATGTCAAAAATCTCATCCTCTGTTGCACCAGTTGTATCTATTGCGTTTATTATTATGATACTTAACTTGGCAGCTCCACTAGACTATAAACTTATTTTTGGTGCTGGAATATTAACTTTTGTATATATTATTTCAAGAGGACTAGGGAAATACTTTGGTACATATCTTGGAGCAAAAACTTCTAATTCATCAGATAACATAAGAAAATATTTAGGTTTAACTTTATTACCACATTCAGGTGTTTCACTAGTATTTACAGGCATGGCTGCTACTTCTTTGAATACATTTGATCCAGCTTCAGCTATCATTGTTCAAGGAACAATTGCTGCTGCTGCAGTTATTAATGAAGTTGTTGCTGTAATATTAGCTAAAAAAGGTTTTGAACTTGCTGGTGAAATTGAGCCACAAAAAAATAATATTGATGTAGTGCCCAGCAACTAGCTTTAAGCTATGTCAATATGGGGGATGAATAAGGGAAAAAGACATTTGATCTTTTTCCCTTATTTTATTGTCTATAAATTGTGAAATAATTAATTTAGTGCATTTAACTAATGATGCAGACTTCTTTGTGAATGTAATTATAGTAGGGTATGCACTCCTGCACCGCTATATTCAGCTAACATTTTTTTACCTAAATTTTACAAATTTATAACACAGATTTTATAATCATAGTTTAAAATTACTTATGGAGGTATAACAATGAAAACAAATATTTTTAATGTTACAGGAATTTTATCATCAACTGAAACTCCCACCCCTAAAGGAGTGGGGTTCTTAGGTACTAACTAACTTTCTTATACGACTCGAAAATCAATATACACTAATATAGTTTCCCCAAGACTTTCACTATTAATAGTTCCAACGAACTAATTAACAATAGTATTACGCCTGTTTCAAGACGTTTTTATAATTTATATTCCCATACTTGATAGATTTTTATTTAACTTTAATCTATTTATTTCTTTATCATGCAATTTTATAAATTTATCAAATCTATTTTCACATTTTTTATCATTTATACTTTCCAAATCTTCATTTACATTCATTATTAAAAATGCACTATACATATCTCTTTGTACTTTTAATCCTTTTATTTCTGTTAAGCGTTCACTTAATTTCTTCTTTTTATATTCCTTTTCTATATGATTATATTGTGATGCCTTTACCTTTTTTGTATCTATTTTTTCAAGTTTTAAATCTTCGTAACTTAATTTTCTACCTATTATTTCTAATAACATTGCTGGTGCTTTATTTGCAATGCTTTTTCCAAACCGTTTTTTCTTCTTATACTTACCTTTTTCATTTTTATCAGTTTTTTTTACTTTCTTTTGTAGTCCTTTAAAATTCATTGTTTCTACATATATATTATTTCCTAATTTTATTATTTCGTTAGCTAAAATTTCATGTTGAAGTTTTCTTATATCTGCTTGTTTTCTATAAATTTCTTTTAACTTAGCTTTATGTTTTAAATACTTTTTAGAATACTTCCATTTTACTCCTTTTTTATAAGTTCCATTTTCATTAAAACTTTCTGGATTAGTCTTTCTTTTGCTTCTATCCATTTTTCTTAATATTTTTCGTTTTATATCTTCTTGTTTTTGTACTTTATCGCATAATTCATATAACCTTACTTTTTCTTCACTACATATAGCAATAGTTTGTGTTCCTATATCTAATCCTACATCGCCTTTTCCTATGTTGTTTTTAAATAGTCCAGTTTCTTTGTTTATTTTTCTTGGCGGCACTCCCTTAAATACAATTTGAACATAAAATTTATATCGTCCTCTTATAAATTTTCTTATAATTCTGTTATAACAAATCTGATTTTGGAACGCTTGTACTTCATATAAATTTTTATTATCTATTATAACTTTTAGTTCTAAATTATTCCAATAAATTATTTCATCTTTAAATCGTATTCCAGCTTTATTATTTTTCCCTTCTAGTGAAGTTAACGTATCAAATTTTTTATAATATACTTTTTCTCCATCTCCAAATATTAATTTTTGATATGCTTTCCATAAACTTGATGCTATTTTTTGAGCTGTATGTGAATCAATATTTTTCTTAAATGTACGTTGAATTGGTGATACTAATTTATGAAATTCATACTCTGAAAACCCATGCATTTTGTATATTTCATTAAGTTTTTTGCATAACTCTTTTGTTTCTTTAATTTTTTCTGTATCTTTACTTTTATAAATTTGATTTAGTTCTAACTTAATATTTCTATATTCTTTAGTTTTAATCATTTGGTTATATTTTTTCTCTACAATATTTGCTAAAGAATTATATATTTTTCTTCCAATTTCAAAACGTTTATTTAATTTATCTTCTTGAAATTTTTCCGTTTTTAAGGGTAGTGTTATACAAAAATTACTCAATGAGTTCTCCTCCTTTCTAAATATATCTTGTTTTTTGACTTTCTATATATTTTTTTATTGTTTCACTTGAAACTTCTCCTGCAGTAGAAACAAAATAACTTCTTGTCCATAATCCAGGCATTTTTGACAATTCTATAAATTCTTCTCTTAATATTTTACTACTTTTTCCTTTAATTTTTTGCATTATATCAGATGGACTTAATTTTGGAGGACTATTTAAAAACATATGAGAATGGTCTTTATCACATTCAATAGCTAATATTTCAATTTCTAAAGGTTCACATATCATTAAAATTAGTTCTTTAAATCGTTCTTCTACTCCTTTAATTAAAAAAATTTTACGCCTATATCTAGGACAAAATACAAAATGATAGTTTATTAATGAAACAGTTGTTGTAGTTGTTCTATATTTGTTCATATGTGGAGTATATCAAAAATGATGTATGTTTTCAATGTTTAAATACACTAATTAAAGAAAATAATAGGGCTTATGTCCCACACCTAAAGGAGTGGGCTTTACGCCCATTGATGTAACGAACTCGCAAAACAGATAAACAACTACGCAGGCATAAATATAGATTATAAATTTCTAACTAAAGAAATTCTTGAAATTATGCATAAAAATAACAAAAAAGTTTTTGTTTGGACCGTAGATGGAAAAAATGAGATAACTAGCCTAAAAAATTTAGGAGTTGATTCTATTACTACAAATAGGCTGGACTATTTTAGAAATGAAAACACTATATAAACATGAATCATTAAGTAGGACTGAACAATGTTCAGCCCTACTGCTAGTGATTTAAACTTAGTTTATAAAGATTATAGTAAATTCCTTTTTGGTTAAGTAATTCCTGATGTGTCCCCATCTCTTTTAGCTCACCTTTATCCAATACAATAATATTATCTGCATGTTGAATTGTAGCAAGTCTATGAGCTACCATAATAGTGGTACGGCCTTCCATTATTTTATAGATTGCTTGTTGAATAACAGCTTCTGTTTCAGTATCAATATTTGCAGTGGCCTCATCCAGAATAAATATTTTTGGAGAATACGCTATTGCACGAGCAAATGATATGAGTTGTCTTTCTCCAGTGGAAAGAGTTGCCCCTCCTTCAATTACTTCTTGTTTATATTTATGTGGCATTTTTTCTATAAAAGTATTTGCATAAACCATCTTAGCTGCTTCCTTGACATCATGTTCGGAAATTTCTTCTTTTCCTAGCCTAATATTTTTTTCAATATTACCCGTGAACATGAAAACATCTTGTAAAACTTGCCCTATTTGGGTTCTTAAACTTTCTATAGTAAATTCTCTTATATCTTTACCATCAATTAGTATTTGTCCTTTTTGAATATCGTAATACCGTGATATCAAGCTTAATATTGATGTTTTTCCAGCTCCAGTTGCTCCAACAAAAGCTACCTTTTGTCCAATATCAATTTTAAACGAAACATCTTTTAATATCCAATCTTCATCTTTATATGCAAACCAAACATTTTTAAATTCAATATCACCTTTAAAGCTATCTGGATTTATTTCTAAAGTTCCACTTTCTATTTCATTTTCTTCATCTAGCACAGTAAAGATTTTTTCAGCAGCTGAAAACGCCGATTGTAAAATATTAAAGACTTCAGCTAATTGCTCAATAGGACCAAAAAAATCTTTTACATACGAAATAAAGATTACAATTGTTCCAATAGTGACTGCTCCTGCTAAAACTTCTTTTGAGCCAACATATAACACTAGTGCAATAGTTAAGTTAGACATTGCAAACAAGCTTGGTCTATATACCAAAAAAGCATAGAGTTCTCTCATCCCTGATTTAAATAATTTTTCATTTATATCTGTCATCTTGTTCAAAGTTTTCTTTTCTCTGCTAAAAATTTGTATTAATTTCATACCCATTAAATGTTCAGATAAAAATATATTCATTTCTGTTAAATAATTCCTAGTTGCACGGTAGGCTTTTCTTGAAAAATATTTAAATATTACAGTCATGATAATTGTTATTGGTATGGAGCAAACTACATAAAGTGAAATTTTAACATTTACAGTAAACATCATTATAAGTATGCCAGTTAAAAACATAGTATGTTTAAATAAGTTTGTAAGAACACTAGTATACATCTCATTTAGACTTTCTGTGTCATTGGTTACTCGTGTTACTAGAGCTCCCACTGGATTTTGATAGTAATATCTTAAAGGCAAATCTAGCATTTTGTTGTATATGTCTAGCCTTATTTTCTTAATTATTTTTTGTCCTATATTTTGCAACATTATAGTTTGTATATACACAAGTATAAAGCTAGTTACTAGTACGGTTAAAAACAGTGCACTATATATTAAAAGTATCCTAAGAGTTTCTGCTGTATCTTTGGTATTGTTTACAAATAAATCTACTACGCTTCCAATTATAATTGGCTTTGATAGATCTGCTCCAGTACTTATTATCATCATTGTAATTACCAAAATAAACTGTACGCTGTATGGTTTTGCATAAAATAAAAGTCTTTTTAATAATTTTTTATCCTTCATATGTATCACCGCCTTTTTTTAGCTGTTGTTGTATGTGCATTTTTGCATATATTCCTCCAAGCTTTATTAGACTGTCATGTGTGCCTTGCTCTGCTATTTTTCCTTGTTCCATCACAATTATTTTATCAGCATTTCTTACTGTAGAAATTCGATGAGCAATTATTATGTTAGTTTTTCCATTTCTTACTTTTTTTAGATTGTTAAGTATAGTTTCTTCTGTTTTAGTATCAACTGCAGAAAGCGAGTCATCCAAAATTAAAATTGGTGCTTTAAGAATTAATGCTCTAGCAATTGAGATACGTTGTTTCTGTCCACCAGAAAGCATAGTACCTTTTTCTCCAACAACAGTTTCATATTTATCCGTAAAATCAATGATGTTTTGGTGAACATTTGCCCGTGTTGCTGCTTCTTGAACTAGTTCATCATCAAAATCCCCGAGTCCAAAAGCAATATTATTTTTAACAGTATCACTAAATAGAAAATTGTCCTGCGGTACATAAGCAATGTTTCCACGCACTGTTTTAACACAAAGCTTCATTATATCATATCCACCAATAAACAATTTATTTTCCTCAATATTATAAAATCTTAGAAGAATGTTAACTAAGGTTGATTTTCCGCTACCTGTTCGTCCTAATATTGCTAGTGTTTGGCCACTTTCTATTTCTAAATTTATATTTCGTAAAGCGGGTTGATTATTATCAGGAAAGTCAAAGTTAAAGTCTTTTATAGAAATACTTCCTTCAAGATTATCTTTGGATATTGAGTTTTCATTGTCTAAAATTATTTCTTTTGCGTTCAGTACTTCTTCAATCCTTTTTGCAGCTGCAATCCCTTGAGCATATACATTTATTGCATGGGTAATAGCAGACATAGGCCAAGTTAACATTAAGATATATTGATTAAATGCTATAAAGCTACCTGCTGTAATTTCGTTATTAAGTGTCATATATCCACCATATCCAATGCTAATTAATAAGCTAATTCCAACTAGAAACTGCATAGCGGGGTTCATGAAAGCTGATATTTTGGCTAGTGATATATTTTTTACATAGTTGTCCAGGCAAATGCTTTCAAATTTGTCCAAAGTTTGATTTTCTTGGACAAAAGCTTTTATAACTTTTATACCAGAGAATGATTCTTGAACTTGATCTGATAGATTAGCAAAAGCTCTTTGTTTAGCCAGAAATCTATCATGGATATGTTTTTTCATATATAATCCTGAAATAGCTATAAGCGGCATTGGCACAATAGCTACCAGCGTTAATTTTATATTAACAAAAGTTGCCATGGTATATATTACCATTAAAGTCATAATTATTGCATCAAATATTACTATAACTCCCATTCCCGTCATCATCCTAATTGCATTTAAATCGTTTGTAGCATACGCCATCAAATTTCCTGTTTTATTTTCATTAAAGTATGTTATGTCTAGTTTTAGCCATTTTGTAAATAGTGCCTCTCTGATTTCTTTTTCAATCCTTCTTCCGCTTCCCACTAGAGTTATCCTCCAGCCCATTCTTCCAATTACAATTGTAAAAATTGCTAGAATAAGTAACTTTAATATTTCAACCACTCCATCAATATCCAAGCTTCCGATTGTAATTCCATCTGTTATTGCTGCAGTAGCTTTTGGTATGTACATTTGTGCCACGTTTGTCATCCATAGCATAAGTATGCCAGTAATGTAAAACCATTTGTATTTAAATATATATTGCTTAAGAATTGTAATTCCCCCTTCTATTATAATGGTAGTACTTATTTTATTTTATACCATGTTTTAACAATTTCATAGGTGTGTTTATATTTTAGCACTAAAATTTTATTATTCATCAACAACTTTTCCAATTACAGGAAAATTATCATCGCATATAAATTCGACGATGAAGGCAAGGCGGTTGTATTAGAAGTAGATATTTCATAAAATAAAAAAAGCTATCAACTGGATAGCTTTTTAAGTATATACGAAAACTCTTGATAGCAATATTAAATTTTAAGATAAAATTTTTAAAATTTCTGATTTAATTTCATTTATTTCACATGTAGTATTATGCAAAATAAGTTTTTTCTCTAGGTCTTTTACACCTTCGTGATAATCATTCATTAAAACCTCTAGTTGTTTAATAGCTTTTTCTTCATCCATATTTTCCCCAGTAATAGCTTTAATAACAGTATGACTAAATTTAAATGGAGTAGCCGTTCCACCTAGTAATGTTGGAGTAGTATCTCCTGTTTGTCTTGCATAATCCTGATATACTTTATATCCAACAGCTGTATGTGGGTCCAACACATAATTATAAGTTGAATATACATCTTTAATAGTATCCAAAATTTCCGTTTCTGTTGCAAATCCAGCAAATACTTCTTTATTTATTTTAGCTAGTAATTCAGAACCAATTCTAAATTCTCCATCTTTTAATAAATCTCTCATTAAATTTAATATTAATTTATCATCTTTATTACTTTTTTCAAACAAATAACGCTCCAAATTGCTTGAAACTAAAATATCCATCGATGGAGTATTTGTTTTATGAAAATCACGTTTCTTGTCATAATGGCCAGTCTTAAAGAAATCTGTTAAAATATTATTTTTATTTGAGGCACAAATAAGTCTTTCAATAGGAAGGCCCATTTCCTTAGCATAATATCCAGCCAAAATATTTCCAAAATTGCCTGTTGGAATACAAATATTAATTTTATCGTTTATTTTAATTTGATTTTGTTTAACTAGTTGAATGTAACTATAAAAATAATAAACTATTTGAGGCATCAACCTTCCCCAGTTGATTGAGTTTGCAGAAGAAAGTGTATAGTTTGAAATTTGAGATTTAAAATTTTCATCACTAAAAATCTCTTTAACCATAGCTTGACAATCATCAAAATTTCCCTTAACTGCTATAACATGTGTATTATGTCCATTAGTTGTACGCATTTGCAAATCTTGCATCTTACTTACACCTTTATGGGGATATAAACAAATTACTTTAATACCATCTATATTTTTAAACCCTTCTAAAGCTGCCTTTCCTGTGTCTCCAGAAGTTGCCACTAGTATTGCAGTGTCTTCTTTTTTATTAGCTAATGATTTAGACTTTACCATTAAATGTGGAAGTGCTTGAAGTGCTACATCTTTAAATGCCCCAGTTGGACCATGAAACAGCTCCATTATATAAACATTCCCAACTTTTTTTATGGGAGTAATTTCTTCGCTTGCAAAATTTGTATTATACGAATTATTAACTATTTCCTTTATACTTTCTCTATTATCAAATTCTAAAAGAGCATCGAAAATTTCTACTGCCATATCTTGATAAGTTTTGTTTATCCAATCTTGATAGTTCAACTTAGGTAACTTTGTAGGAACAAACAGTCCACCTGTTGGAGCTATCCCGTCTATAATAGTTTTATAAGAAAATACAGCTTGCTCAACATCATTGTTACGTGTATTAATGTACATTTTTTTACCTCACTTTGCTCAACAGGTCTAAACCACCGTAATTAATAAAATTTATATCTTTATAAATCGTAAAATTAATCTTTTCATCTTTTAATATTTTTTTAATGGGCTCTAAATCTGTTGATTTGTTTTTTTCAGTAAATAAAATAATTGTAGGACCTGCTCCTGAAATACATGCTCCCAAAAATCCGCAGTCTCTAGCTATTTCTTGAATTTTAGTAATACCTTTCACTAAAGGAGCTCTATAAGGTTGTGAAAGATAATCTGTTAAAAATTGTGAAAATAGCTTTAAATCACCCTTGCTTAAACTAGACACAATCATAGAAGTATTAATATTGTTTTGAACAGCATCTTTAAAGGAAATTTCACTAGGTAATACTTTGCGTGCTTTAACTGTTGAAAGCTCATAATCTGGTACAATTAAAGTACAAATCAAATTACCTGGAATATTAAATTTAACAGCTTTTACTTGACCATTAACAACTCCACTAGTAATAAAGCCTCCTAATAAGGCAGCAGTAATATTATCAGTATGACCTTCTAATTCGTATGCTAGTTGCAATAATTCATCTTGAGTTAAAATATTATTCAGTAATGAATTAGCCACTAATATCCCCATTACAATTGCAGAGGAACTGCTACCCATACCTCTAGCTATTGGAACACTGTTATTAATGTTAATTTTTAGTCCATATGTCTCAATATTTTTATATTTAAATACTCTAGCATATGCCTTATAGATAATATTTTCTTTAGTTACAGGAATATATTTTTTTCCAAACCCTTCAATTTCCATTTCTAATGTTCCGTTCTCAGGCAATTTAGTAAAATAACATTCTAAAAACCATTCAAATGCTAAGCCTAATGTATCAAATCCAGGCCCCACATTTGCACTAGTTGCTGGTACTCTTAAATGCTTCATAAATTTATCCTCCTAGGTAAACACTTCCATCAACTATAGAGATGTGGAGATAGCCCCATAGTTGGGGTTAAATAATATATAAAATAATATAACCAATTATAGAAAAAATATAGGGGGACTGAGACTCCTATCAATGAGTGGAATTTGCGCCATTTGATGCGACTAGGGCAAATAGGGATAACTAAGTTGTATACTTATGAAGAATTATTCATGAATAACACGACTAAATCTGTCACTTATGATATGGTTCCCCTAGATTTATGCGATATGCTCTATAAATTTGTTCAGTTACCATTACTCTAAATAGCTGGTGTGGAAATGTCATCTTTGAAAAACATAGTGTATAATGTGCTTTTGACAAAACATCTTTGCTTATCCCTAAAGACCCCCCTATAATAAAAGTTATATAACTGTCTCTATTAAGCCCTCTTTTTTGAATAAAATCAGCAAACTGTTCTGAAGTTAACATTTCTCCTTTCAAGTCTAGTGCCACAATATAACTATTTTCTTTAATTGCTCTTAAAATCTTTTCACCTTCTTTTTGTTTTATAATATTTTCTTCATTTGCTGAAGCTCCATCTTTTGTCTTTTCATCAGCAATTTCAATTATTTGCATTTTACAATATTTACTTAGTCTCTTTGAATACTCTTGTATTCCTTCTAAAAGATATTTTTCCTTAAGTTTTCCTACACATACAATATCAAGTTTCATGTCTTATCTCCTTAGCCTTGTTAAATTAATTTCTATCAGATGTACTCTATCTTGCTTGTTAGTTCAGGGTCTACGACCCTATGCCATAAAATTTATTCCTATAATCTTACAAAACAAGAACACCCGTGACTTTAGTCATGGTATGAATTAAACTTTTGTTCATTATATAGTATAACTAATTAACAACGTGATAATAATTTAATAAATGCAACAAACAAGCATAAATATAATTTTAATATTACATGATGTTGGAGCAAACCTTGTTGGCTGAGGTCGTTGGGTTTATTGACTAGGAATTTTATGGGAATATAGGAAAGCTTATCTTATAATGAGGCAAGGCTAATAAGTACTAAAAACACCAAACCCTCAAAAAAATGCTTCAGCTTATAAGTACGTCTATTATAGTTTATCCAAAAAATAATATTTTTATAGTTATAGTAAAAGATAGTAGTAACTAAATTTAGTTATAGTGTAAAGCTCCTGTTATGAACTATAAAAATAAAATTGCAGCTTATAAGTACGTTTACTATATGTTGACTTAATATAATGGATAAGATATAATTAAGGCATATTTATTACCGTTCAGATTTCCCCAACCGTGTCGAACTATTAAAATTTGAATGGAGGCCTATTAAAATGGCAAATATTAAATCATCAAAAAAACGTATTAAAGTAATCGCAACAAAAACAGCACGCAACCGTGCAATCACTTCAGCAGTTAAAACTTATTCTAAAAAAGTAATTTCTGCTGTACAAGCTAAAGATAAAGAATTAGCTCAAGCTCAATTAAAAATAGCATCTAAAAAAATTGATCAAGCTACTTCAAAAGGAATTTTCCATGCTAATACTGCTGGACGTAAAAAATCTAAATTACAAAAACTAGTAAATAAAATAGCATAAAAAAAAGGGAGCGTTATATGCTCCCTTTTTCTCTTATTTGCATTTTTTCTTTACATCACTACACCCATTACAACCACTACAGGTCTTACCATTCTTTTTGTCTTTTATTACTTTATATAATGCTAACCCTAACACAATTACAAGTATTATTCCTACTAAAATGTCTCCCAAAATCAGTCTCTCCTTATGTCGATAAGATACTTTGTCTATTTGAAACTCTAGCGTTATGGCTAACTTTTATAAAAACTGCTATTTCTACTAGCAAAATTATAATTGAAGCTACAAATCCATCTGCAGGGCTTCCTGTTATAAAAAACGTTCCAATTTGATTTATTAACATAGCAATGGTATATCCTGCCATTAATTGAAATCCTACACCAAAAATTAATACTTTTTTACTACCAAGCTCAGAGTTCATAGCACCAATTGCTGCAAAACAAGGTGGTGTAAATAAGTT
>LJHD01000132.1 GCA_001983475.1 Candidatus Epulonipiscium fishelsonii
GTTCAGGATGGCGCGCTGAGTTTTTTATTAGGATAGCAAAAGCAATGCCAGATATATTTGAACTTAGTGCCGTTATGATTCGAGATAAAGAAAAAGGGCTGAAATATGCCAACGATTTTAACATCAATGTGGTTCAAACCATTGATGAAATTGTAAAAACAAAAGTTGACTTTATTGTACTTAGTGTAAACCGAACAGTTACAAGAGACTACCTAGAAAAGCTGTTTAAAATGGACATAACTGTATTGTGTGAAACTCCACCTGCAGATAGCACTGAAAAGTTGGAGAACCTTTGGGAACTTTATAAACAATATAATGCTAAAATCCAAGTGGCTGAACAATATTTTGCTCAACCTTTATATGCAGCATGGCTAAAAGCTATCAAAGATGGTATGATTGGAGAAGTTCAAAACATAAATATTTCATCTTTGCATGGATATCATGGAGTTAGTATTATAAGCAGAGTTTTAGAGTGTGAATTCGAAAACTGTACTATTTCTGGTAAACAGTTTTGGTTTGAAGCAACAGAGACGTATAGCCGAGATGGAATGATTTTTGATGGAAATGTAAAAAAATTCCCACGTGATAGAGTAACCTTAGAGTTTGAAAATGGTAAAGTTGCTTTCTTTGACTTTGCAGGCTTGCAATATCACACATTTATAAGAACACGTCAACTAAATATACAAGGCACCAGAGGGGAAATTGATGATATGACTATCCGATATTTAACCAAAGACGGAAATATCCCTGTAACCCAAGAATTAAGAAGAATTGACTTTGGAGCTTATAATAATCAAGAGTGGGCCCACTATGGAATTATGCTTGGAGAAAAAATTCTTTATAAATCTCCATTTACATTCCCTAGACTTAATGACGACGAAATAGCAGTTGCTACTTGTATGTATAAAATGAAAGACTACATTGATAAAGGAATAGAATTTTATCCGTTGAAAGATGCTTTACAAGATACCTATATATCTTTTAAAATGAATGAAGCTATAAAAGAGAATAAATCTATACAAACAGCAACTCAAATTTGGAACAAATAACGACAAGAAAGCAGCTTACTTAAACTACCATACTATACAGCGGAAAATTGCATATAAGCTCTTGAATAAAATAATCTAGTATGATATACTCAGTGCTTGAATTAAATGGCAAATGTACAATTATAAAAGTGAACAAAAAGCTGTCTAACAAAATAGAAAAACAAAATAAAAAAGGAGAAGCTACTAGACAAAATACCAATAAACAAATAGTTAAAGTATAAAAACTATATCTGAAATTAACAAATATTCATACTAATTATATTAACCAATCTATAGATGAAATAGTTTTAGTTATTATAAGTATATACATGGCTAGTTATGAATTTAAGCCTTTGAAACTAGAATCAATGTTATATGAAGGAAAAAATCTCGATATGGATATTTGTCTATATTTTGAGTAGCAGAAAATAAATGAGTGAAGCAATAGCGTATGTAGATGGTAGTTTTAATAAGGTAACAAAAGAATTTTCATATGGAGCAGTTATATTTTGGCAAGATACTGAATACAAATTTGGAGAAAAGTTTAATGATGCGGAATTGGCACAAATGCACAATGTATCAGGAGAAATAGCAGGTTCATGTAAAGCTATGCAATTTGCATTGGAAAACAATATATCTAAATTAATAATTTATCACGATTATGAAGGTATTGCTAAATGGGCTACAGGTGCTTGGAGGACAAACAAAAATGGCACAAAAGCGTACAAAAAGTTTTGTGAAGAAGTAGAGAAAAAAGTATCTATTGAATTTGTTAAAGTAAAAGGTCATAGTGGAGACAAATATAATGACCTAGCAGATAGGTTAGCAGCTCAAGCTATGACTAGTAAACAAATTTCTAAGGTAGATTTCTTTAATATCAAATAATTGCATAGAAATTTCATATTTAACTAATTTGCTGTGCTAGTTAAATAATACGATGATAACCTTATTTCCAAAAAATAGGTGATAAAACCAGATTTAGACCTGAATTTTAAACCAGCTACTTCAAAATCTTTAAGTACGTATAGTAAAGAAAAATTTAAAGATGTGTTTAGTTTGCATTTTAGATATTTGTATAGTCGATGTACATTATTGAGCTAAACCATCTAAATAAAATAGATAACTTTGCTTATATAGAAATGACAGATTTTTTAATTAAAAACTTAGTTATGACTAGTAAAGATATATAGAATAAATATATCTTTAAATACAGCTCAATTTAGTTTAATAGACTTTAATAAAAAGTATAAGATTCTAGCAAAACAAAATATGATGCTTTTTAATCCAGCTTTAATTAAAAAAACTCTAGGGTTTAATACTACTACTGCTAAAAAGTTTAAATATATTAAAGACTCTAAGTTAAATGAACACTTAAAGCTAGCATTCAAACAGTTTGCCAAAAATTATCCTGTTATAGACTTATTTTCAAATAAAACACTACAAAATTTTGGTACCTTCATTATTGATATTAGTAACGAAACATTTATATTAATGAGTGAAAGCTCCTGCTTACATTTTGAAACAATCAACTATACAATTTGGCAAAATAGTTTTAATATTTGCACTGCACTATATAGTTACAAAAGATAGTAAGCAAAACTTTAGTTCTTTCAGGTTAAACAAAACTTTAAGCCTATGCTCTGCTCAACGCAAGCTATATTCGGACAAAACTTTATTAGCACTTAAAGATATACCTATTTAATATAATAAGTTACCATACTATAAAAATCAAAGGAATGTCTAATATGAGTATAATATTAAATGAAGTTATAGACAATACTAACTATAAACGAATTTATGAATTAATATTATCTATAACGAGCCTGTTACAATATTCAAATCTAATAAATGAAGACCAATAAAATATAATGCTAGTCAAATTATTTTATGTATGTTATATGGAGTTAAAATACTCTTTTTAGTTTGAGAGAACTTATAAAATTAATTGTAATTTTGCTTTTAGAATTTCCATTTGAATATGTAAATCTCCAAACTGCTCTACATTTTCAATGCATATTAATAAATTAGAAGATATGCCTTATGTATGTACGGTTACAGTAGATAGCACCGCACTTAGAAACACAAATATAATGGTGAAGCCACAAAAGGAACAAGGTTAGAATTTTTTACAGGATACAATCTGCATATACTAAGTAGCGTAACAGATTATAATGCCAGCTAAAACATTATTAGACAAGAGCACAGACTATGATATATTTTTAGTAATATGGAATGTAGCATATGATAATGCTAATTGGCAAAAAAAAAGCAAAAGAATTAGAAATGAAAGTATTAACAGACATAAAATGATAAGAGTTAAATCAATAGAATCATTTGGAAAAGAACGGTATAAAAATACATTTAGAAAATAGTAATGTAATAAGAATGTTATAAAAATAGGTTAAAAATAGAACAATTATTTTTAATATTGAAAATCCTAGGCTATACGGATTTAATAGATATGAAAGACATATTAAATAGTTAATATATTTGATGAAACATAAAAAAAATAAGTTAATATTATTAGTCGAAAATATCCTTGAGATAGGTATTTATTCAACAACCTATGAGTAACAGATAAGGGAATAACGGGCGAAATAATTCGCCCTCGCTTCTACATACATTTTCGCATTTGTTTTACTTTTTCAACAGGAACTTTAAAACGCTCTGCAATTTGTTCATCATTAAGAACATCCAATACTGCTTTTATTCCTATATCAATCCCTTGTGCTATTCCTTGTTCAATTCCTTGAACTATTCCCTGAACTATCCCTTGTTGTATTCCTTGTTTTATCCCTAGTTCAATACCTTCTTTTTTTGCTGATTCATATGTTAAATCAATTTTTTTGTTATAATTTGTTTGTGTAATTTCCACACTGAACCTCCTATCTATTTATGATTGGAGGTTGTCGTTCACAATAAGACGCTACTCCTATTGCAGTTCTTTAGGAACTTCTTTAGCTTTCACTAAAGCACAGACTATATCTTCTTCTTCACCAT
>LJHD01000133.1 GCA_001983475.1 Candidatus Epulonipiscium fishelsonii
AATGATCTAAACTTGTTGTAGAAACACTTAACATAAAACGGAGTGATGAAAAATAAATATCTGACAAAAACAATGTGAAGTCAAGGCTTATACAAATTTAAAAGACAAGTAAAATATAAATTCAAGAATTATGGAATAGAATTTGTAAGCTAATAAATAGTATACATCATTCAAATTATGTAGCAGATGTAACAAAGAATATACTTTCACCATCATAAAATGTGAAGAATGTGAACTAGAAATAGATAGGGATTTGAATGCAAATATAAATCTTTCTAACTACTAAGAGGTTAAACGTTATATATATTTCGAGGTATGGGAGAACGAAGGAATTAAACAAGAAAAAAGTCCTTTTGTATTTTTCTCTTATCATGAATAATATCTTAAAGTTTTATAAGGTTTTGGCAACATGAATATATGAATAAAACAATTATAAAACGAATTTATTCTTTAACCTGTGCAAGTATTATTGCAGTGTTACTTTTAACTACTTTAATACAAGTTTTTTATACAGGTAATAGAATACAAAACGAAGCACATCAAATAGTTACTATGCAAACAGATGTAGCTATGGAAATGGTTGAAAACTGGCTTAATGGAAGAAAAAGCTATGTAGAATCATTTGCATATAGTGTAGAACGCCAAGTATTATACACTAGAATGGAAGAATTTGTAATGTATATTAGTGAGCAAGCAAATAAGCCTACTTTTCAGGAATATGAATTTGATAAAGTTTATTTTGCAGATCTAGAAGGAAACTTTTGGGACTCTAAAGGCTGGAATTCAACAGATTTTGATCCAAGAGTAAGAGAATGGTATATAGGAGCTATGAGTACAGATGGACTTTATGTCACAAAGCCCTATAAAGGAGCAGGTAGTGGAACAAATGTTATAACCGTTTCTACTAGAGTATATGATGAAAATAATAACGTTGTAGGAGTTGTAGGAGCCAATACTTTTTTAGACCTACTTTTTAAAGAGGTAGAAGCACTAAGAAACCCATCGGGAGGTTACATATTTATTATTAACAGTGACCAAGAAGTGTTAGTACATTTTGATGAAAACTATTTAACAAAAGAAGCAGAATATCTGACATTACATGAAGTAAATGCAAATTTTGATAAAATATTGGCTGGAGATGAGAATGAAGTAAATCTGGGGATAACTACCGAAGGAACTTCTGTGTACGGTTTATATAGAAATGTTCCAAATACTGATTGGAAAATTATTTCTAATTATCCAACTAAATATGTAATTCGAACATTAGCTATAGAATTCTTAAGAGCGGTACTTATAGGTGCAGTTGCAATTGTAATTACTTCGATATTTATAAAAAATCTTACCAAAAAATATATTAAACCACTAGAACAGGTTGTTGATGTGTTAGAAAGTGTTAAAGAAGGAAATCTTGATTTAAATGTATCACTTATTCCAAAGAATAGCTATGAGCTTAATGCACTGGTTAACTCTACTGAAACAATATCAATATTTTTAAAAAGCTACATAGGTGAAATTGCTAAAATATTGGAATGTTTTGCAAATGGAGATTTTACTGCTAATACTACGCAAAAATATATAGGAGACTTCAGTGCAATTAATACATCAATAAATAATATTACAGTCTCATTAATACAACTTTTAAAAGAAACTACAGATTCTGCAATAGAAGTAGGTGCAGGGGCTAAACAAATTGCAAATTCTGCTCAAACACTTGCAGATGTGACTCAAAAACAAAGTACTTTAGTAGAAGGATTTAAACAAGATACTAATAATATATTTAACAGTGTATCTTCCAGTATAAATGAAATTCAAATTACAACAGAATTAATACATGAAGTTAATGAAAGAGCAAGTGAAGGTAAAGATGTAATGGAACAAATGGTAACAGCGATAAAAGCTATTAACAAATCTACAGAAAAAATAAGCGAAGTAATTCAAGGCATTGAAACTATTGCTCAAGAAACTAATATTTTGGCACTAAATGCTTCCATTGAGGCCTCTCGCGCTGGTGAAGCAGGAAAAAGCTTTTCTGTAGTGGCAACACAAGTTAGAGAATTATCAATTAATACATCCAAAATAGTTCAACAAATAAATACTTTATTAAGTAATAATTTAAATAGTGTAAAGCAAGGAGAAACTATGGTAGATTTAACTTCTAAAACTTTACAAGAAATTATAAACTCTGTAGATAAAACAACAGAAGCATCTAAAAATTTAACTAAAAATACTTCTAATCAAAAAGAACTTATTAATCAATTAGCAAAAGGTACAGATGAGTTGTCAACAGGAATAAAACATAATGCAGATATCTCATCAGAAAATTTAGCTGTAAGTGAAGAATTAACTGCACATGCAGAAGCATTGAAATCTCAGCTACAAAGATTTAAAATAAAATAATAGAGTTATTCATGAATAAAAAAATAAAGCTATCTAGTCATTAGGTAGCTCTATTTTTTTGAATAAATATTAACTTTATTATAAGTGGTTCCGTTGCTAATACAATTGTAAAACTTAAGTTGTTGAATAAAAAAGTATACAACTTTTAAAGTGGGAAGTTTATTGAATAGTAGTTCCACTTTTTCCTTCCATTGCAAGTGGTGCTTTTTCTAAAGAGGCAATAACTGCACGTCTTTCTGGTTTACTTTGTACAAATTGTATAGCTGCTTGCACTTTGGGTAACATACTACCAGGAGCAAAATGCCCTTCAGCAGCATATTTATTTGCTTCATCTACAGTAATATTTTTTAACAATTCTTGATTTTCTTTTCCAAAATTAATAGCTACACGATCAACAGCTGTTAAGATAAATAAATAATCTGCATCAATTAATTCTGCAAGTTTAGCTGAAGCAAAATCTTTATCAATAACTGCAGGTATTCCTTCGTAATCACCTTGTTGATTTTTTACTACTGGAATTCCACCGCCTCCACAAGCTACAACAACAAATTTATTTTTTACAAGTTCAACAATTGCTTCTTTTTCAACAATATTTATTGGTTTTGGAGAAGCAACCATTTGTCTATATCCTCTTCCAGAATCTTCTTTAAAAATCAAAGTAGGATTTTCTTTAGCTAATTTATCAGCATCTTCTTTTGAATAAAAAGAGCCAATTGGCTTTGTAGGGTTTTTAAATGCATCATCATTTTTATCTACTTCAATTTGAGTGATTATTCCTGTGACATTTAAGTTTAAGCCTTGTTTTGTTAGTTCTTTTTTTAGTCCTTTTTGTAAATGGTATCCGATATATCCTTGACTCATTGCTGTACATTCTTGTAATTCAAATTTTGCTACTTTTTTATTTATCTCATTTGCTGTGTCAAATGCAAGCTTTATCATTCCAACCTGAGGTCCATTACCATGGCTTATAACAACTTCATGTCCTTGCTTAATAAGGCTAACAATTGAAGGGACACCTTTTTCAATCATATCTTGTTGCTCTGTTGGGTTTTTTCCTAGTGCGTTTCCACCTAATGCAATAACTATTTTTGCCATTTTATAATCCTCCATTTTTTTATATTTTGTGTTAAAAATTTAAGTTTGTATATAAGGTTTTCCTGTAAAAATATAATACAACCTATATTTTTGCAATAATTTAATAAGACGGTTAATAATGTATCTACAAAGAAGATACTAAAAACCGCCATTTAATTATTTTTCAAGATTTACGGATTTAGGAACAACATGACTGTTATTTGGCTGATGGTTGTTGTTGGGTAATACAATGAATATTTCCACCGCCAAGCAATATTTCTCGTGCATAAATTGCTTCAATTTTTCTATTAGGGAACACTTCTTGAAGTGTTTTTATTGCCAATTCATCATTGGGGTCTCCAAATATTGGAAGTGCTACAAACCCATTTCCTATATAGAAGTTTGCATATGATGCTGCAAGTCTATCTCCTTCGTTACGTGGAAGAGTTCCATCAACTGCGTCTACTCCTTCACTTTCTTCTTTAGTAATTAAAATATTAGCTGGTAACATAAGTTTAATTACTTCAATATTTCTGCCTTTTGCATCTTTTTCTGTTGTTAAGATTTTATAAGCATTTTGACAAATTTCATATTGAGGGTCTGATTTATCTTCTGTCCAAGCAAGAACAACTTTTCCTGGAGCAACATAGTGCATAATGTTATCAACATGGCCATTTGTTTCATCATTATAAATACCAAGAGGTAACCAAATAATTTTTTCAACATTCAGATATTCTTTTAAATTGTTTTCTATTTCTTGCTTGGTCATATGTGGATTTCTACCTTCACTTAAAAGGCATTCTTCAGTTACAATCAATGTGCCTTCTCCATCAACATGAATTGAACCGCCTTCAAGAATGAATTCTCCAATTCTATATCTGCTAAGTCTTTCCATATCACATACTTTACGAGCTACGTGGTCATCTTTATCCCATGGGAAATACAGTCCATCAACTAAACCACCCCATGCATTAAATCCCCAATCAACTCCTCTTACTTCTTTTCCGTTAGTTACAAAAGTTGGCCCACAATCACGTATCCAAGAGTCATCATTTGACATTTCAACAACACGTACATACTCTGGTAACATTTGTCTTGCGTTGTCATATTGAGCATTACTTACACAAACTGTCATTGATTCATATTTGCCGATTACTGAAGCAACTTCTGCAAATACTTTTTGAGCAGGTTTTGCTCCCAATCTCCAGTTGTCAGTTCTTTCTGGCCAAATCATCCAGCAACCATCATGTGCCTCAAATTCGCCAGGCATTCTAAATCCGTCTTGTTTTGGAGTTGTTTCATAATTTTTCATAAATTTAATCTCCTTTTTTTCTCGTCTTAATAAGTATTTCACCAAGCGCAGTTGCTAATATCGCTCCGATTGTAATAGGCAATGTCGCAGTCAAAGTTTCTGGACTAAAATCTAGTGGAACTGCCACAAATATCAAAGCAATTATTATAATTACCATTGGTGTATAAGCTAATGTTTTTAAAAGCCAAGATGGACCTTCAACTTTAAAAGGCCTTTCTTTATTACCATCTATTGCACGCAATTTTAAGAAAGCGGGAAATACTGGGATATATGCCATTAAAAACATAACTACATTTAATGCAAAGAAGCTCCAAAATAAATCTTCATTTGGTATAAATGGTGCAATTATTAAAACTACAGATGCAACTATTCCATTAATAATTGATGACCCCATTGGCATGTTATTTTTTGCACTAGTTTTTCCAAATACTTTAGGCATATCGCCATTTTTAGCTGCATATGCTGCTGTGTTATTTATACCTAATGACCAACTCACCATATTTCCTACTAGAGTTAATAAAAATAAAACTGCCATAAATTTAATAAACAAACTGTCTGTTTGCCCTGTTAAAATTTGTAAGCTATCAATCATACCACTACTTGTGCTTATTTCTTCTGTTGGAATTGCAACACCAATACCAAATGCAGAGAAAATGTAAATTGCTGCAATTACAATTCCACCTATTATAATTGCTTGTGGAATTTGCTTTTTTGGATTTTCCATATCATCTGTAAATGTACAGACAACCTCGAACCCTAAGAAATTAAATAAAATAACAGAAATAAATGATAAACTATTTATATCAAACGATGGGAAAAGAGACTCTACTGTATACTCGTTTGCTACTCCGTTTTTTATTGCTCCATAAATTCCAAGTATACCTACTGAAAGTGCTAAAAAAATCTTAATGGCAGCTGCACCATTTAAAATCCATACACTATCACTTATAGGGAAAAAGCTAATAAATACTATACACCAAACAAATGTTAATTCTATCGCTAAAGTAACCATTAAACTTGGTTCAAATCCAAA
>LJHD01000134.1 GCA_001983475.1 Candidatus Epulonipiscium fishelsonii
TCAAAAATTATGTTGCTAAACCAAAATCAAAAATGTTGACACATCATATCTTAACAAACGAGATAAATTAGACGAAAAATAACAAATATGTAATAAAAGAGAATAATAGAGCATTGATAACTAGAAGTTAGATGTTTAACAAGGGGATAGAGTGTTAACTGAGGATAACAAGCAGTAGTGTAAAAGGATAGAGTGTTTGTTGAGGATAACAAGCAGTGTAATAAAGGGATAGAGTGTTTGCTGAAGATAGCAAGCAGCAGGGTAAAAGGATAGAGTGTTTGTTGAGGATAGCAAGCAGCAATGTAATAAAAGGATAGAGTGTTAACTGAGGATAACAAGCAGTAGTGTAATAAAGGGATAGAGTGTTTGTTGAGGATAACAAGCAGCAGGGTAAAGGGATAGAGTGTTTGTTGAGGATAGCAAGCAGTAGTGTAATAAAGGGATAGTGTGTTAGCTGAGGATAGCAAGAAGCCTGTAAGAATTAAATGAAGTAGCAATCCTATGGTAATGGACTTTAGCAAAATATATCGGACCTGAAACTCCCATCTCTAAAGGAGTGGGATTTACGACCATTGATGTAGAAATTGTACCTAAAATAACTATTTAAAAGAGTACTTTAAAGCTCAATGCGTATTGATTTAATTTTCATTCATTTCAAATGATTGTAAATACAGTGCTCACAGTTATGGGTGCAGTTCTGTATAGAAGTATTCTTTCTAATTTTTAATAAAAACCTAATAAAATGATATTATTAAAGTTAAAAGATTTAAAAGTTAATTCTTTTAACTTTTAAAATTTCGTTATAGACCTAGATTAACTAATCTAGGTCTATTTTTATTATAAAATCGCATATCCAACTTCAATACAAAGTAGTTAAAGTAAATCGCATATCCAACTTCAATACAAAGTGGTTAAGGGAAATCGTATATCTAACCTCAATACAAAGTAGTAAAGGGAAATCGTATATCCAACTTCAATACAAAGTAGTTAAAGTAAATCGTATATCCAACTTCAATACAAAGTGGTTAAAGTAAATCGTATATCCAACTTCAATACAAAGTAGTAAAGGGAAATCATAATTTACAGACTATGCTCAACTCAAATTAAAGAAGTACTTTTAAACCTAAAATGTCGTTTTGGATTGCTGCTTTAGGTACGATTTTTAATTTTCATATAAAATTATTATTTTTAAGTAGAAATTGCTCTTGAAAATATAAATTTAAACTTTATATTTCTAAAATAAGAATAATTTTTGCTATTTTTAGAGGTAGTTTATAAATATTTTTATTGTAACAAAATTTTTTGAAAAATTATGTGTAGATATTTGTTTTATATTAAAAAAATACCATAAGTTTTGGATGAATTGATAGTTTTGTTAAAATTTTCAAAAAAATATAAATAAGTATTTGGAAATAAATACAATATAAAAATACAAATTGCATAGCTATTCTTAATATGAAGTGCAGTCAACTTTATGTTATTAACCACTGTTTGTTGGTACAAAAAAATAAATAATTCGTGGTAAAACGCTAGAGCTATTATTTGTATAAAAAACGAAAAGCAGCATTAAAGCTCTAAACTAATAACGTTAAAAAAAAGACGAACATTGTTCGCCTTTTAATTTATTCTGCTGAAATTAAAAAATGATAAACGGGTTGGTTTCCTTTGTGAAGTTCAACATCTGCTTGGTTAAATATCATCATTGCATCTTTTTTATATTTCTCAGCTGTTTTCTTATTAATATCTTCACCATAGTATATAGTAATAATTTCAGCATCTTTGTTCATAGATTTTAACAATAATTTAAAAGTTTCTTTTAAGCTTTTATTATGAACTACTATGTCACCTTCAAGTATTCCTAGATATTCACCTTCTTCAATTGCCTCTCCGTTCATAGTGGTATCTCTTACCGCCATTGTAATTTGTGCAGTCTGAACAGATTTAATGGCTTCTTTCATGTTTTCTACTATATTATCAATGTCTGTACTTCCATCATAAGAAATCATAGCACTTACACCTTGAGGAATGCTAGTTGTAGGAATAACCTCAACTTGACAAGTGTTGATTAATTGTTTAACTTGTTCTGCAGCTAAAATTATATTTTTATTGTTTGGAAGCACAATAACTTTTTTAGCATTAACTTGTTTAATAGCTTCTTCAATGTCTTCCGTACTAGGGTTCATTGTTTGGCCACCTTCTATAACTTTGGTTACACCAAGACTTTTCATAATTTCAACTACACCAGATCCAGAGGCAATAGATACAAATGCAATTTCTTTTTCAGGCTCTTTTGGTTCTTCATCATTAAATATGGAAGAATGTTGCTCACGCATATTGTCAATTTTTATATTTATAAGAGAACCAAATTTTAAGCCATGTTCAATAGCTAGACCAGGATTATCTGTATGCAAATGAACTTTCACAAATTCGTCATCAGAAACAACCACTATACTGTCCCCTATATTATCAAAGAATTTTCTTGTTTTTTCTTCCACAAACTTTTTATTTGGATTTTTTTGAATAATAAATTCTGTACAATATCCAAAAGTTATTTCATTAGAGTTAAAATTCTTAATAGCATAAAATGCGTCATTATTTTTGGTTGGAGTGTAATCAAGAGTTAATTTCATATCTTCTGTAAAAATTGCTTTTAGCGCTCCTTCTAAAATAGTCATAAGTCCTTGGCCACCAGCATCTACGACTCCTGCTTCCTTTAATACTGGCAACATATCTGGAGTTTTGTTCAGTACTTCGTATCCATAAGTAATTACTTCTCTTGCAAAATCTTCTAGATCTGTTATTTCCATGCTAAGTTGTATAGCTTTTGTAGCAATTCCTTTTGCCACAGTAAGAATTGTACCTTCTTTTGGTTTCATTACCGCTTTATAGGCAGTATCCACCCCTAGTTGAAATGCGTTTGCAATAGTTAGAATATCAATTGTATCTTCTTGTAACCCTCGTGAAAAGCCTCGTATAAGTTGAGATAAAATAACTCCAGAGTTTCCTCTAGCTCCTCTTAAAGAGCCAGTTGAAGCAGCCTTGACAATA
>LJHD01000135.1 GCA_001983475.1 Candidatus Epulonipiscium fishelsonii
GCAACCATTTTTATTAACCCTGCTTTATCAAGAAGAGACATAACATATGTTGGAATTCCAGATACATTGTACATAATAGGTTCTGTTGCAATATAACCTTTTTCTTGAACTTTACCTTCAGCAGAGCGTTGTGCAGCAACTTCTGTTGCTCCTGGTTGTTTATAAAACTTGGTTTCTTTTGTACGTGTATTAGTTAATATAAATCCAACTGTTGATTCATCGGCACCAGCAGATGTCATTCCTGTATACCAATAAGAATTACCATCTGTACCATAGACTAAAGATATCCCTGCTGTTGGCACCAACACACTTTGTTGACCAAAGATGGCATTTAAAAATCCATCTACATATATTCCCCAATTATATAATTGCTCAAATATAAAATTATCTGGCTGAATACGATCTATCCAAGCAGGTGCATCTTCTATAGTATATTTATTTACTTCTCCACTTTGAGCATGAACAGTAACTACACCTGTTGCATTAGCCCCATTAAATCCAATTTTATTTGTATATAAGCTAACTACCCAATATGGTTCTCCCATATCATCAATCTCAAATGTAAAATCAGTAAGGCCTTGTGTAAAGTTGCCATTTAAATATATATGGCGTGCTAAATTTTGATGAAAATATGCCTCCGGCTGATATATTCTGTTTATAGGTTGATTATTAATTGTTTGTATAAATTGCACATCCTGAGGATTTGTTGCTGAAACCATAACATATCCTGGACATCCATCCAAATTTGTTAACCATTTGATAAAACTTTGATGTACAAGTGGCGCTACCCAATATAATTGTCCATTGACATTTTGTATATTAAACTGTCCAAGTTTTGCAATACTACCTAAGCCAGGAATTTCACCTATTTTTTTATCTCCAAGTCGAACTGCTGTTTTTCTATCAACAAGTCGAATATCTTTTGTGCTAACTGGACTCATATCGGATGAAAATTCACTTTCGGTTACATCTCCAATTAAATCGCGATAAGCACTAGCTCGAAAAACTGGTGAGCTAAAAATTAATTCTATTACAATAGCAAGTAAAAAAATAGAGCCCGCTATAATAAATTGCGTTTTTACTCTGTTAGGAATACTAATAGTTTTCCTAATAGGCCCGATTGATATCAATTTAAAAGGCCATATTAATATTAATCCAGAGATAATTAGAAACAAAGCTACAAATGAATATAATGAAAAAAAACTTAGATTAAAGACGGGTAAATAAAAGTAACTAAATATAAACATTACAATTGCTGAAATTCCATATGCTAACACTATAATCCCCCTTTTATATATAAAATCTAAAACAAA
>LJHD01000136.1 GCA_001983475.1 Candidatus Epulonipiscium fishelsonii
TTTTAAATACCTCACTAGCCTCGAGCAATTCGTTCCTAACACCACTTGCGTTAGAATGTCCAATTTTTTCATATTTATCATTATTATTATATATTGTCTCAACTTCACCATTTGTATGCTCAATATAATATGTACCGTCTAAAGAAGCATATCTATTTTTATATGCTCTTTCAGCTTTCAAAATTATTTCTTCAAAAGCTAGTTTTTGTTTCTCGGTAGCTGGCTGCCTTTCTAAAAGATTTCTTGCTTGGTCAATTTCTTCTTTTAAAGCTAGTTTGGCTTTTTCAGTTGATTCTTTATTACCTCTTGGATTATCTTTTATCCTATTATAAAGCCTATTTAGATTTTGTGTAGCCTCGATTATATCTTCATAAGAGTATTTATTTTGGCCGGTATATCTAATAATGCTTGATGCTACACTTATGGCTTTGCTATAGGCTACAGAAATAGTTTCATTTGTAATAGGGTCTTTTCCATTGCTAACTAAAATATGGTTTGTGCTAACATCATTGCCTGTCTTGTTTGCACTAGATTTTATCATGGACTTAAGCTCTGTGGCCTTATCCAGCAAAACTGATAACTCTTGTTCGGCAAATTTAATAATATCTGAGCTTTGTGCTTGTGCAGATATTTCTTGTGCATAACTTATCGTTGGGTAAGTACTACAAAATAATAACAACAGATATTTTATTATTTTTCTTCTCACTTATACATCGCCTTTCTATAGGAGCAACTTCTTAAATTTTAAACAACTTAGAATATGAGTTATTTTTTTGCATTGTAACAATTATATTTTTATTTTATAATTTAATTAACTTGCAGTCAATAATTTCACTTTAACTTATACATTTTAGAAAGGGGTTGTAACATGAGGCGTGAAAATCAAATAAATCATTCAAAAAAATTAATACTTCAAGGACTTATTGAATTAATGAAAATTATGGAGTATGATGAGATTACTTTAACGCAAATTGCACAACAAGCAGGAGTTTCAAGAATGACTTTATATAGACACTTTAATCAAAAAGAAGATATACTTTTATTTGAAGCTACAAAGATTTCAGAAAATATCTTAAAGAAGATTAAGACTAGTCATAATTTAACGTTAAGGTGGCTATTAGCTTTAAGGTTTAAATTGCTACAAGAATATCCATATACGTTAATTCTTAGCAAGCATAATAAATTAGATCAACTATTGGAAATATCCCAAATCCATATTATGCCATATATAAAAGAAGTACTTCCTATATCTTCTGACATCTATATACAAGCATTTTTTAAAGGTGGCATTGAAGCTATCACTAAAGCTTGGATTGAAAATGAAATGATAGAGCCACACGAACAAATTGTAAACCAAATCTTATATATTTTAAACCCGCTTATACAAGACTAGGCATGCTGCAATACAATGTGTTCTTGAAAAAATAATAGATAACAAAGGTATAAGGAGTATTTGCAGAGGAAAACTTAATGATATATAGCATCCGTACTTAAAACTGACAAGTAACTATATATAAAGGATAGTACTCTACCTTTTTATGAGGAACATTATTTGCAATGTTTTGAGGGGTAAAAACTTAAAGTATGTTGTATTAAGATTCTTACGAATTAGAGAAAGGAAGTATACAACTTGAGAATTTATGATATTATAAAAAATAAAAGAGATGGAAAAGTTTTATCAGACGAAGAAATAAAGTTTTTTATAGAAGGATACACAAAAGGAGAAATTAAAGATTACCAAGCCTCTGCATTGCTAATGGCAATATATTTACAAGGAATGAATAGCAAAGAAACTGCAGCACTTACAGAATATGTTGCAAAATCTGGAGAGGAAGTTGATTTGTCTGGCATTAAAGGAATAAAAGTAGACAAACATAGCACAGGCGGAGTTGGAGATAAAACTACTTTTGTTGTAGCTCCGATAGTAGCAGCTTGTGGGGTGCCTGTGGCCAAAATGTCTGGGCGTGGGCTTGGATATACTGGTGGAACAGTGGATAAGATGGAGTCTATACCAAACATGCGAACTAGTTTTACACAAGAAGAATTTTTTAAAATTGTAAAAGACATAGGTATTAGCTTAATTGGTCAATCTGGAAATTTAGCTCCTGCCGATAAAAAACTATATGCTTTAAGAGATGTAACAGCTACTGTAGAAAATATGTCTCTTATTGCTGCCAGTATTATGAGTAAAAAAATCGCAGCGGGTTCAGATGCAATTGTACTAGATATAAAAACAGGTAGTGGAGCATTTATGAAAAACATAGATGATGCTATAAAGTTAGCTAAAGAAATGGTTTCAATTGGACACCACGTGGGCCGAGAAGTTATAGGAATAATAACTGATATGAATATTCCACTGGGATTTACAATAGGAAATTCAATTGAAGTTATTGAGGCTATAAACACTTTAAAGGGGCAAGGACCAAAAGACTTGACAGAGGTTAGCAAGGTTTTAGCAACAAATATGCTTTATCTTGCTGAAAAAGGGACAATGGAAGAGTGTGCAAAAATGACAGATGAAGCTATAAGCTCTGGGCGTGCATTTGAAAAGCTAGTGCAAATGGTTAAAGCTCAAGGTGGAGATGTTGATGTTATAATGGATACCAACAAATTTGAAAAAGCAAAAATTACTTGGAAAGTAAAGGCTACTAAATCTGGGTATATTAGCCATATGGATACAGAGGATTGCGGAAGTGCTTCTGTAATATTAGGAGCTGGACGTGAAACTGTAGATAGTGATATAGACTTTTCAGCAGGAATTATTTTAAAAGCTAAAGTAGGAGATTATGTGGAGGAAGGCCAAGTTATAGCTGAATTTTTAACTTCATCAGAAGATAAGCTAAAAGCAGCTGAAAATAAGTTTATTAATTCGATAAGTTGGAGTGAAGATAAACCTTTATTAAAACCTTTAATTTACGCTAAAGTGTCAATTGAGGGCATTGAAATATATTGATAAATATAACAGGCGAACAATGTTCGCCTGTTATATTTTTTTTAATAAATCCTCTATATCTGTTTTATTGGAAATAGAAGCTTTATTTGCTTCTTCAATTTGTAAATACAATTCTTTTCTATATATTGATTGTTCTTTTGGAGCTTCAATTCCAAGTTTAACTCTGCCATCACTTATACTAATTACTTTTATTTCTATGTTTCCGTTTATAATAATAGATTCATTAACTTTTCTAGTCAAGGCTAGCATTCGAATCACAACCTTTCATAATCTGAACTAGACTAGTCTTAATATCATAATTAGTATTTTCAATGATAGTTTGAACGCCTTTAAAGTTTTTAGTATTAATTAATATTGGGGCCTTTAAATTAGCTGTTGCAGTGTGTAAACTTTTACCTAGATTTACCATAGCGTAAAGTGCAAAATCAGATGTTTCTCCACCACCTAAAAATTCAAAGTATTTCTCTGAGATGTCTGGTGAGTAACTTGGCATGTATTTAAATGGATCAATTATAACAAAAAATAATGATCTATTTTGTACAGACTCTAGGTAAAAAAAATTCCTTGTACTTTCTTCTAAAATTACATATTCTTTATATGTTTCAAAGCCAGGGATGCCTTCTTCAAAAGTTATTATTTTTTCCATTACAATACTCCTTGCTCAATATATAATGGGAGCACTGGTGGCTCCCAAAGACTATAATGCATTTAAATCAAAAGTTATTATATAAGTTATTTAATTTCTTAAAATTTATAGTAGACATACTTATAACTAGGATGGGCATTGCCCGTGCACCTTTAATAAATTTGTTTACTATTGTTTTAAATTTAGTATATCTTTAACAAAACACAATGCAGGTATTTTGTTAAATCTTAAGTGCATACTATCCAAGTAATCCAAGTGCTTGGTTTGGAATTTGGTTTGCCTGTGCCATCATACTTTGTGCCGCTTGATTTAATACATTGTATTTTGTAAAGTTCATCATTTCAGATGCCATATCTGTATCACGAATACGAGACTCAGATGTAGTTATATTTTCAGTGGTAACTTTTTGGCTTTCTAAGCTATATTCAAGTCTATTTTGTGCTGCCCCAATTTTACCACGTTGACTACTTACCGTGTTGATTATTTTACCTATTTCAGTAGCTAGCTTTTTAGCTAAGACACCGGTAGTATCTGTAATACTCATAACCGCAGTGAAAGCGCTTATAAAACCAGTCTCTATTTTTGGAATTGTTATAGCTACAGTTCCATCATGTCCAGATGCAACAGTTACATTCGTAGTTATACCAATATTATTAAATTTTGTGTTTTTAACAATATTATCAATTTCATTTTTTAATGCTGTTAATTCTGCTGTCATATTTGATCTTTCAACCGAAGTATAAGTACCCGTTGAACCTTGAACTGCTAATTCTTTAGCACGTGTAAGCATATTACTTACTTCATCAAGTGCACCCTCAGAGGTTTGTGCAAAAGAAATACCATCTTGAACGTTTCTGTTTGCTTGGTTTAACCCTTTGATTTGTGATCTCATTTTTTCAGAAACTGCTAACCCAGCCGCATCATCCGCTGCACGGTTAATTCTTAACCCTGAAGAAAGTTTTTCTGAAGCTTTACCTAACTGAGTTGTGTTTGAACCCATGTTTCTATGTGCATTTAAAGAAAGTGAATTAGTATTTATTATCATTTTAAAATCCTCCTTAGTATATAAATCTAACATCCTGTAATAGAAGTTAATTATAATTATCCTTAAATTATTTTAATTTTTGATACGTTTATTATATTACAAGCAAAACATCCGTCACTCCAAAAATAAATATAATTTTTGTCATGTTTCCATAATATATAAGTAAGATATTTACTTTAAATATCTTACTATGTATTAATTGATTATAACCAATTAATACATAGTTTTTTCTATTTTCAATACATAGCAGACGTACTTATAAATTAAAGTATCATTTTTTGTGGGGTTGGAAGTTACAACAGGCGCGTTGCCCCTGCATACATATACTATAACATTGTGAATTTAATGTATATAAAGTCTAAATTTATCCAAGTAATCCAAGAGCTTGATTTGGAATTTGGTTTGCTTGAGCCATCATACTTTGTGCTGCTTGATTTAATACATTGAATTTTGTAAAGTTCATCATTTCCTGTGCCATATCTGTATCACGAATACGAGATTCAGATGAAGTTATGTTTTCGGATGTAATTTTTTGATTTTCCAAAGTATGTTCAAGTCTATTTTGAACAGCCCCAACTTTAGCACGTTGTGTACTTATGTCTGCAATTGTTTTTTCAAGTACTGAAACTTTAGCTTTAGCTGCTGAACCCAGGTTATCGCCTACAGTTATTCCAGTCAAACCTAATTCATTTAGCTGTCCTGTAGTTATTGCTGGAATAGTAATTGCTAAAGCACCGTCATGCCCAGTTGCAACAGTTGCTCCCAATGTTATACCAATTCCATTAAATTTTGTAGAAGAAATAATATTATTTATTTCTAAACCTAATGCTTGTAATTCTGCATTAATATTTGCTCTATCACCTGAACCATAAGTACCTGTTGCAGCTTGAATTAATAATTCTTTGGTACGTGTAAGCATATTACTTACTTCATCAAGTGCACCCTCAGCGGTTTGTGCAAACGAAATACCATCTTGAACGTTTCTATTTGCTTGGTTTAACCCTTTGATTTGAGATCTCATTGTTTCAGAAACTGCTAGTCCAGCCGCATCATCAGCAGCACGATTAACTCTTAACCCTGAAGATAATTTTTCAGAAGCTTTACTCAGTTGCATTGTATTTGAGCCCATGTTTCTATGTGCGTTTAAAGAAAGTATATTAGTATTTACTATCATTTTAAATCCTCCTTAGTATAAATCTGAGACTTTTATAAGGGCCTAGATTCTATCAATATCGTAAATGTATAAAAAAGTAATTTCTTGCTGATTATTTAAGTAACCATTAAGTAGTGATTAGTACGTATTTTAATATACAATAAATATTTTTCTCTCATTATACACTACATATTAATCACTAATTTAAATATTGACCCATTATATTTATTTTAGGTTATTAATAATATAATGATAGTAGTGTATGTTTTTTTAGTCAAGGTTCTTGTCTATATTATTTATTTACACATAATTCCAATGGTTATTATTGGGCTGAAAATAAAATTTTATGCATAAATTTGATTATATAAAATATGGAATTAGATATTTTGAATATAATAAGGTTTTATATAGTAAGCATAATTAAAACTGAAAGAATATAATGAGTAAACATTTAAGATGTACAGGGGCGATGCCATAAAGCTTCCATATTTATCCTAAATAGTTAGGGATTTAATTTACTGTATATAAACGATAGTACTCCTATGTATAAAAAAATTTTATATCTACATAACAGATGTGTTTAGTAAAATTATGCAAGAACAGCTATAACTTTAGTCATGGTATGAATTGCTTGTAAAATTTTTGAATCTTATATTGCATAAGTAATTAATAATGTGATAATAATATATTAAATATAAAAGATAAGCATAAAATAATTTTGGTATTATATGAGGTTCTGGGTAAATTTGGGGTGTTGGGTCCATTGGATAGGAATTGGAAATATAGGAAAGTTGTAATGAGGCAAGAATAATAAGCACTGATAGTGCCATAGGAAAAAGAATTACTTCCAGTTGGATTAGTATATTGCCACTTTAGTAACGAGTAGTTTAAAATTGTACTTACATTTTTTATCTTATCATGATAACAGATTTAGTCACGTTGTTTCTAAACCCATTATCATGAAATATTTTAGTTTACTATTTAAAGGAATTTTAAAGTTGATTTTTACAACTATTTATTTTTTAATAAATAATTGAGTCCAGTAATGCGAATCTTCAACATATCCAATGCCAATATGTGTAAAGCGTGGATTTAAAATGTTAGCTTTATGTCCAGGACTATTCATCCAAGCTCTCATTACTGTGTGAACTGCTGGTTGGCCTTGTGCAATGTTCTCTCCCATTTTTGTATAATTTACATCAAAATATCGTAATAAATTAGCGACACTTCCGTATGTAGGTGAGGTATGAGATAAAATTTTATGAGCATGCATATCTTCTGATTTTGCTTGTGCAACTTGTATTAGTTGTACATCTAATTGTAATGGGCCTGCTCCAACTCTTGCACGTTCTACATTAATATAATCAAGCATTTGTGCTATAATTACCTCATTTTGGATAGCTTCAACTGGTGTTAACAAATTAGCTTGTACGTTTGCAGTTGGTATCAGTATCATCGTTGCTAAACCAATTATTAAAAACCGTTTAAATTTCATTAAAAAGTCCTCCTTGATTTATGAATAAAGGAAAAATTAAAGTTATTTTTCCTTATTTTTTTGTACAGACTAACCTTGTCTGTAATGTTAAAAATTATTTTTTAATAAACAACTGAACCCAATAATTTGTGCCTTCAACATATCCAACACCCGTATGTGTAAAAGCGGAGTTGAGTATATTTTCAGAATGTGTAAAGACACTCATCCAAGAGTTAACTACCATTTCAGGAGTTTCATGTCCTTTAGCAATATTTTCAGCCATATTTACATACTTAATATTAAAAAAATTTAATAATTCAGCAGGATTTCCATATAGCGGAGTCACATGAGTTAGTGTTGCCATATTGCTTATTTCAGTTGCTTTTATTTGGGCCACCCTTGTTAATTCTTCGTCCATTAGCAGTGGCCCAATTCCAATATTTGCACGTTCAAAATTTACACGTTTTATAACTTCTGCAACAGCATTTTTTGCTTGTTGAGTAAGTGGGGTTATATTTGGATTTGAGATTAAGTTTAAAAAATTATAATAAGGTGACAAGTTAGTGTCTTTATAGGTTAAGCCTTTGTTATTTACAGCTAAAGGAATATAATTTGCTCCTTCTTTTTTGGCTAGTACCACAAATTCATCCATTGGTGTGTTTAAATCCATTCCATTAGCTAGTGCTGGTAGTGGATATTGATTTACCTGCAGTTCATAGATATCATCTCCAAGTTGTACTGTTTCGTCTGCCCTAAAAGTTGCATATCCACCATCTCCTCCGCCAAATGAGGAACGAATTCTTACTTCATTTTCTTTTACTTCTATAGAGTCAAAAAAATATGTGTCTGGATAAGGATTATTTTTATCCTCAAAAGATTTAAGAGTAAAGCCTGGTTTTAAATTTGGTGTTACACCAAATATATCTCTAAATAAATAACTAAAATCATCTGTACTCATTGTAAAATCTTTGCCATTTTTTGTTTCAAGATTATATTTTTGGACAAAAGAGTCTCCTTGACGCTCGTATCCAGCTCCTACATAATATCCTAAAACTCCTAATTTATCATAACTAAATCCTGTTAAAACATTATAACCCGTAAAATCTTCTCTCCAAAACCCATAGTAATTAATTACATTAGCTATACATTTTAAATTTTCTTCTGGAATTGTAACTGATATAAAGTTTGTTATTTCTTGTGCAAATGTATGAGGGGTAATAATTGTCAGTATAATTCCGGCCATTAAAAATCGTATTATTTTCATGCTAAATTCCCCTTATTATATTTTAAAAATCTGTAAGGGATTGATGTATGAATAATATCTACTATATTGATATATGATAGGTGAACAATGTTCACCTGTAATTATAAAACCTCTATCAATGTAACAATGTTTGTTTCTGGGTCAAGTGTAAAATCTATTGTTACTCCATCAATTTCATAAGATATTAAAGCTCCATACATGGTTCCTTCTCCATACATATTAATAATTTCGTCAACATTCATCCCAACTTGGGCACCCTTTTGAGTTTTTATATTGGGTGTTGAAAGTTCGATTAAATATAATTTATTATCATTTCCTTCTTTGTAGGTATATAAAGTATAGTCTGAATAATTATATATTGTGTCATTTCCTTCAAAATGACAACTAGGGGCATTCATTATAGAAATAGGCTCACCTAAATTTGTTAAAGTAGTTTCGTTAATAACATCTCCAATATTAAGATTTGTAGAAATTAATTCTTCGTTCAAAGTTGTGTTTACTGTAATCTGTGTCTCAGGAGTAGCTTTCTCTTTACTAAACAAATCAAATAAATTAAATGCTTCAACTTGGGTAGTATTTGTAGCTAGAATTGCTCCTAATGTTAATGCTGCAATAAATTTTTTCATATTAATTAACTCCTTATAGGTATTTTTATACTTAGTACTTAAAAGTCATGGGATAAGCAATAAAATTTAAAACTAGTCAGTTGATATTAAAAATTTTATGATGAAGGGATCAACCTATTTGTTGACCCCTGATAATTAACTATAATAAATATTTAAATGGTACTATATGAAAGTTAATTACTCTTTGCTTAACATTGAAATATAAGCACATTTATATCTGCCAATTACTTTATTTTAGTATGGGCGGTGAAAGTAAATTTGGCAAATTTCTTTCTACAATTTCTAAGACCACATAATCAAAATCTTTTGCTTTTTCCAATTGATATGGAACTGCTCTGCTAAATTCTACAGTTTCAAATTGTCTTGCAAAAAAATCTAACAGTGCATTTCCAAAAGAGTCTCTAAAAACTAGAGCACTATCTTCTCCGTGTGAACTTGTGGTTTGAATTATAATATCGTCAACACTTTTAAATCTAGATACAAATTCGAATGAATTATCAAATGTATAATAAATTTGTTCATCATATTTGGATCCATCTGGATATAACATATTGTCTAAATCACCATTAAACTCTCTTTTTTTATTAATTTCAGTTATTTCAAAGTTTTCAACTTTAATTCCCAGGTCTTTTATAATCTCCTTAAATCCAAGGTATGCTCCATAGTTATTCCAATGAGAATCTCTTTTAAGATATGAAACGCATGTTGTATTATTAAGTTTATTAAATAAATCAGTATAAATATCTTCATTTAACAACTTGGTTAATTTTTGAGCATTACTTTCAATTGATGGTTGAAAATAATTTGAAGGCATAT
>LJHD01000137.1 GCA_001983475.1 Candidatus Epulonipiscium fishelsonii
TGAGATAGAAAAACTTTTTTATTGTTATAATAGTTTAGAGGCAGTAATAGCAAAAATGTCTTGAAATGGATGTGATACTATTTATAAGTACTTTGAAATAGTAGTAACTAAATTTATATAGTGGCGCAGGAGCAAAACTTACAAACCCTCAAAAAAAACATTTCAGCTTATAAATACGTTTACAACGATGAAGATATAATTTTTTTGAGATATAATCATTTTACTTAAAAATACTTTTTCCTTTATATGAAGGGGATTTAGACAATAAACTATAAAATACATTTTTTATGAGGAGTTGAATTAATGAACACAGTACAAACAGTAACAAAATATATAGAGCCAATTATAAATGAGTTAAACTTTGAATTGGTAGATCTAGAATTTATAAAGCAGGGAAGTACTTATTATTTAAGACTATATATTGACAAAGATGGTGGCATTACAATAGATGATTGTCAGATTGCAAGTCGCAAAGTAGAAGTAGTTTTAGATGAAAAAGACCCAATTAAAGATCCATATATGCTTGAAGTAAGTTCACCAGGATTAGATAGAGTAATAAAAAAAGATATGGATTTTATAAAATTTGCAGATAGAATAGTTGATGTAAAGTTATATAAAACAATTTCATCTAAATTGGGTAAACAAAAACATATTCAAGCTAAATTAATAAAAAAAATAAAAGATGAAAAAACTAGTGAAGACATATTAGTTTTAGAGCTAGAAGATGGAGAATTATTAAATATAGATTTTAAAAATATAGCAAGTGTAAGATTAGCTATATTATTTTAAATGGAGGACAAAATGAATTCAGAATTTATTACAGCGATTGATCAAATTGCAGAATCAAAGGGGATTGATAGAGAAAAATTATTTGAAGCAATTAAGCAATCTATTGAAGCTGCTTGTAAAAAGCATTTTGGCAATGCTGGTAGCAAGCAAATTATAAAAGTTAATATTAATAAATTAACAGGAGATGTAAAGGTATTTTCTACTAAAACTATTGTCGAAGATGATTGTGTTGACAATGACTTACTTGTTATAGGAATTACAGAAGCAAGATTAAAAAGTCCCTTTGTAAAAGTTGGAGATGTAATAGATATAGAAATCACACCACGAAATTTTGGAAGAATTGCTGCTCAAAATGCAAAGCAAGTAGTTATACAAAAAATAAAAGAAGCAGAACGACAAATGATTTATGAAGAATATAGTGTTAAATTAAATGATATCATAAGAGGACGAATATTAAGAAGAGAAAAAAATGGATATTTAGTTCAACTTGAATTTACAGAAGCATCCCTTCCGATAGCAGAAAGTGTGCCAAGTGAAAATTATGAATCTGATAAATTTTTAAGTTACAATAGAGATTTTTATTTGCTAAATGTAAAAGATTTTAGTAAAAATGATCAAAAAGAAGGGAAATCTAAAGGTTCAGCTCAAGTTATTCTTTCCAGAACTCACCCAGATTTAGTAAAGAGACTTTTTGAAAGAGAAGTTATTGAAATTAAAGAAGGGACTGTAGAAATAAAAAGTGTTTCAAGAGAAGCCGGCTCAAGGACTAAAATAGCAGTACATTCAAATAATCCTAAAGTTGACCCAGTTGGAGCTTGTGTAGGTGAAAAAGGATATAGAATTAATTTAGTTGTTGAAGAACTATGTGGAGAAAAAATAGATGTTGTTCGTTGGAACGAAGACCCAAGAATATTTATTGAAGCAGCATTAAGCCCTGCAAAAGTATCAAGTGTAGAAATTGAGCAAATTGAAACTGAGCATGGAATAGAAAGAAATGCTAAAGTTCTAGTACCTGAAAATGTCTTAACACTAGCTATTGGAAAAGGTGGGCAGAATGTAAGGTTAGCAGCAAAACTGACAGGTTGGAAAATTGATATAAAAAGTGAGTAACGGGGGCATTTTATGAAAAAAATACCTACACGAAAGTGTACTGGATGTTCTGAGATGAAAGAAAAAAAAGAATTAATACGGATAGTATATAACAACAAAGAACAATTTAGAATAGATTTTATAGGAAAAGAACCTGGTAGAGGTGCATATATTTGTAAGAATATTGAATGTTTACAAAAAGCACAAAAAATTAAGGGCTTAGAACGTTCATTTAAAACTAAAATATCAAAAGATATTTATGAAGAATTAAGAAAAGAGATTAAAAATGGATAAACAAATATATCAACTATTAGGTATTTGTCAAAAAGGAAGAAATATTGTTTCAGGAGAATTTGCAGTAAAAGATTCTGTTATTGCAGAAAAGGCAAAATATGTTATTGTATCAACAGATGCATCAGATAATACTAAAAAGTTATTTTTGGATAAATGTAATTATAGGAAAATTCCTTATGCTATATGGGGAGATAAAAGACAATTAGGTGAAAGCATAGGCAAGGAATGTCGAGTGGTAATAGGTGTTTTAGATGAGAAATTAGGATTAAAGTTAAAAGAGCTTATAGAAAAGCTTAATATTTGAAATCTTGTCTTTATCATAAATAACAAAATAAAGAAGAAAAAATATTTGGCTTTTTCTCTTTATCATAAATAAGGAGCTGTTAAGTTAAAAAAAATGCTTTATTAAAAATTATAAGAATAAGTTTTTACTGAGTATGGGATTAGAGACATCATCATTGGCAATACCCTGAACAGGTAAAGTACTTTTGATAAAAATTA
>LJHD01000138.1 GCA_001983475.1 Candidatus Epulonipiscium fishelsonii
AGAACTGGTTAGAAAGTAGCGTTTCTAATTGAACGACAACCTCCAATCACAAAGGGTGTGGGTTTTTTAAAGATATTTAACTTAATATTTTTTCTTAATAAAAACATATAAATACTTTAAATGCAGCTGTATTAAGAAAAAGTATAGTTGTGGACGTAAGAGTCCTATACAGTAGGGGCGAACACGCCTATAAGAATATATCAAACTTCTTAATAAAGTTAAAAGACTTTAAGAACCCCACTCCTTTATGGGTATGAGGTTCAGGATAAAAGTATTGTTACATGGTTGTAACGGAAAACTTGGCCAAGTAATTGTAAACCTTGTAAAAAATCATGATGATTTTGAAATAGTTGCTGGAATAGATACAAATACATCTGTTTCTCACAATTTTCCTGTTTTTACAAATATATATCATTGTCACATATTTGCTGATGTTATAATAGATTTTTCTACTGCTAAAGCTATTCCTGATTTAATTCAATATAGTATACAAAAACATATTCCTTTAGTTTTATGTACAACAGGATTAACTCCAGAGGACATTGAGCTGGTTCATACCTCTAGTAAATTAATTCCTATATTTTATTCGGCAAATATGTCGCTAGGAATTAATCTTATTATTAACCTTGCAAAACGTGCAACAGAGATTTTAAATGATAGTGGATTTGATATAGAAATTATTGAAAAACATCATAATAAAAAGATTGATGCTCCAAGTGGCACAGCTTTAGCTATTGCAGAAGGTATACAATCATCTATTCGTGAAGAATGTACTTTAATGTATGACCGTTCCAAAGAAAATACTCCTCGTGCCAAAAATGAAATAGGCATACATGCTGTTAGAGGAGGAACAATTGTTGGGGAACATGAAATTATCTTTGCAGGAACTGATGAAATTATAAAAATATCTCATAGTGCTACTTCTAAAGAAATTTTTGGTGTTGGAGCACTTAAAGCTAGTAGGTTTTTAACAAATAAACCTGCTGGACTTTATAATATGGATGATTTATTAGACCTTACAAAATAACAGATTTAGTCACGTTGTTCCTAAACTTATGTATCATAAATAATATAAAAAACCCATAGATAATTTCTATGGGCTATATTTTTACCCTGGGCCATGCCTTGGGTTCAAGCTATATTATGTAAGCCTCCAAGGGAATGTAACAGTCTGGTAACTAATAAAACCCGATGAGGCGTCCAACATTGACAAGAATAGTTTAACTAAATGGAATTGCAAATATCATATTGTGTTTGCATCAAAATATAGAAGATAAAGTTTATTCAGCAACTATGAGCTCTACTTCAACTCCAATTACTGGAGCTACCGTTTCTCCAGTTGCTAATTTAACAGCTGTTTCAATTGATACTTCACCCATTAATTTAGGCTTTTGTTGAACAGTAGCACCTAATCTTTTTTGGGAAACTGCCACAATAGCATCATCTGTAGCATCAAATCCAACCACTAGTATATCTTTGCCTGATGTAGCTTCAATTGCACCAAGAGCCATCTCATCATTATGAGCAAAAATTCCTTGTAAATCAGAATTTGCTTGTAAAATGTTCTCTGTAACAGTTAATCCTTCAGCACGATTAAAATTAGCTGTTTGAATTGCTACCACATCAAAATTAGCATCAGCAATATTATGGAAGCCTTTGCCTCTATCAATTGCTGCAGATGAACCTTCCACTCCTGTTAATTCTGCAACTTTTGCATTTCCTCCAAGCTGCTCAAGAAGATATTGTGTTGCCATTTCAGCTCCTTTTACATTATCTGAAGCAATTGCAACATCTACAGTTTGCCCATTAACTCCACGATCAACAGAAATTGTTTTTATTCCTTTATTAATAACATCTCCCACAATTGGAGCAACTGCACTTGAATCTACTGGATTTACAACCAATACATCAATGTTTTTAGACATAAGGTCTTCAATATTACTTACTTGTTTTGCAACATCATCTCCAGCATCTACTACTATAAGATCTACTCCCATTTCTTCCGCTTTTAGTTCTGCTCCTTCTACCAAAGATACAAAGTAAGGATTGTTAAGGGTAGATACTGCAAATCCTACTTTTATCTCACCATCAACAGATGTTTCAACTTCATTATTTGTTGATGGTTCTTCAACTCCAGAACTACAGCCTGTCATAAACGCACTAAGTGCCAAAGTTACTAAAAATGTTCTAAATAATTTTTTCATAAATACAGCTCCTTTTTATTAATGAATCACGGAGTTAGGAACAACGTGACTAACTCTGTAATTTTATCTTTGCTTATCAGATAATACTGCAATTAAAATAACTAATCCCTTAATTACATCTTGGTAATAAGATGATACATTTATAATATTTAATCCATTATTTAATACTGCGATAATTAAAACTCCAATTAATGTTCCAAATATTTTTCCGCGACCACCACTTAAACTTGTTCCTCCTAGGGCAACTGCTGCAATAGCATCTAGTTCATAGCCTGATCCAAGTGTGGGTTGAGCTGAACCTAATCTGGAAAGTAATATTAATCCTGAAAGAGATGCAAAGAAGCCTGACATTGCATAGACTGTTAATTTTGTTTTAGTAATATTAACTCCAGCAATTGCGGCAGCCTTTGCATTACTTCCAACAGCATACACTCTGCGTCCAAATACAGTTCTATGTAGCAAGAAATATAAGCAAATAAATGCTACTGCTAAAATAATAATGGGGGTGGGTATTCCAAGTATCGAACCTCTACCTAAACTGCTTAATACATGTGTACTAAACATATCATCTTTAGTAAGATTTGAAATTGGCTTACCATTTGAAAGTATAAATGTAATGCCACTATAAGCTGTCAAAGTAATTAAAGTTGCAATAAAAGGTTGTAACCTGCCTTTTGTAACCATAATACCATTTATAGCTCCTAGTAAAGTTCCTGATAAAAGTGCTACAAGTATTGCTATTGGTGCAGTAATTCCACTGACCATAAGTTGTGCAGCAATTGTAACACTGAGAGCTAATGTTGACCCAACTGACAAGTCTATTCCGCCAGTCAGTATTACTAGTGTCATACCAAATGCAATCAGTCCATTGTTTGCAGATTGACGTAACACAGAAATTATATTGTCAAAACTTCTGAAGTCTGGACTAATAACAGCTAAAATTCCCACTAGTAAAAGTAGTGCAATTAAAGAACCCCAGTTAGATTTTTTCATAATTTACCCCCTGTCGCTAAAGTCATAATATTTTCTTCTGTTATATTTTCTTTTTCTATTATTCCTGCAAGTTTTCCTTCATGAATAACTACTACTCGATCACTCATCCCTATAATTTCTGGTAATTCAGATGAAACCAGTATTATAGCAACTCCCATTTTGGTAAGCTCGTTCATAATACTATAAATTTCTTTTTTTGCACCTATATCAACTCCTCGAGTGGGTTCATCTAAAATCAAAATTCGTGGATTACTAGCAACCCATTTTGCAAATACCACTTTTTGTTGATTTCCACCTGAAAGTCCATCCGTTCGTTGTTCTATTCCTGCACTACGAATTTTAAAATTATCAGAACTTTGATTCGCTAATTCTTTCTCTTTTTTTGAGTTAATAATCCCATATTTGCTTGATATAGTTTCAAGATTAGTTAAAGAAATATTTTCTCTAATAGAATAATCCAGTAAAAGACCTTCAATTTTTCTATCTTCAGTAATAAATCCTATTCCAAGCCGTTTAGCTTGTAAAGGATTATTTATATCCACTTTTTTATCTTCTATATAAATTTTTCCGCTATTAATAGATAACATTCCGAAAATGGCCTGCATTATCTCAGTACGTCCTGCACCCATTAATCCTGATACACCTAGGATTTCGCCTTTAAAAACTTTAAATGATATATTTTTTATAACTTTTTCTTTATTTAAATCTTTAACTTCAAAAGCTATTTCACTCGTAACATTATTGTTTTTTGGAAATCTATCTCCAATTTCTCTTCCAATCATCATCTTTACTATATCTTGCATTGTTGAATTTACAATTTCTTTTACTCCAACATATTGCCCATCCCTAAGAATTGTTATTCTATCACACAAAGAAAAAATTTCTTCCATTCTATGTGAAATATAAACTATAGACACTCCTTTTGATTTTAAATCTCTAATAACATTAAAAAGAATTTCTGTTTCAGCAATTGTAAGAGCTGCTGTTGGTTCATCCATAATTAAAACTTTTGCATTAACCATAAGAGCTTTTGCAATTTCTACCATTTGTTGTTTACCAACCGACAAGTTACTTAATTGATCAGTTGGGTTAATGTCTACTCCTAGTTTATTTAAAATTTCTTGAGCTTGTTGCTTCATTTTAGCTCTGTTTACAATTCCAAACTTAGTAGTAATCTCTTTACATAAAAAAATATTTTCTTCCACTGTTAAATCTGGAATAACATTTAGC
>LJHD01000139.1 GCA_001983475.1 Candidatus Epulonipiscium fishelsonii
CCCTTTGTTTAGATCTAAAAAAAATTTAAGATACACGAAAGGAAATAAGATTTTGTATAAAGTAGCATTTGTATCGCTTGGATGCGATAAAAATTTAGTTGATAGTGAAAATATGCTGGGCTTACTAGCTAAGGAAGGATTTTATTTAACTGGGGAAGAACATAAAGCTGACGTCTTAGTTGTGAATACTTGTTGTTTTATTGAAGACGCAAAGAAAGAAAGTATTGAACAAATATTAGATGTTGCTCGATTTAAACAAGAAGGAAAATGCAAAGCATTAATTGTAACAGGTTGTATGGCCCAAAGATATAAAGAAGAAATTTTAAACGAAATGCCAGAAGTAGATGCTGTTGTTGGAACTACTTCTTATGATAAAATTGCAAGTATAGCAAATAAAATTTTATCTGAAAAAGGTGTTAAAGTAGTCGACTTTGAACATATAGATAAACAACACCTTGAAAATTTACCTAGGATTTTAACAACAGCTGGCTATTTTGCCTATGTAAAAATTGCAGAAGGTTGTGACAATAAATGCACATATTGTATTATTCCTCAATTAAGAGGTCGTTTTCGCAGTAGAAAACAAGCTCAAATAATAAAAGAAATATATACCTTAGCAATAAATGGAGTAACGGAAGTAATTTTAATTGCTCAAGACACAACAAAGTATGGATATGATTTAAATTCATCTCATAACTTAGTTACATTAATTAGAGAGATTTCAAAAATAAATCAAATTGAATGGATTAGAATTATGTATTGTTATCCAGAAAATATTACAGATGAATTAATTAATGAAATGGCTAATAATAATAAGGTATGTAAATATTTAGATATGCCTATTCAACATTCATCAGATAATATTTTAAAACAAATGGCAAGAAGAAGCCGAAATCATGAGCTTAGAAACACCATTGGTAAATTAAGAAGTGCTATGCCTGATATAGTATTAAGAACAAGTTTGATTGTAGGATTTCCAAATGAAACAGAAGAAGATTTTAATAACTTATGTAATTTTGTAGAAGATATTAAATTTGATAGATTGGGTGTATTTTCTTATTCACAAGAAGAAGGAACTGTTGCAGCTGAATTTGAAAACCAAATTGATGAAGATGTAAAATTTAAAAGGAAAGAAGTAATAATGAATTTGCAGCAAAATATTTCTTATGACCTTATGCACCAAAAAATAGGTAAAATTATGAAAGTATTGATTGAAGGAAAAATATCAAATGAAGATGTGTATGTTGGCAGAACTTATCAAGATGCACCAGAGATAGATAGTCAGGTATTTGTCCATTCAGAAGAAGAGTTACTGTCAGGCGATTATGTTGAAGTAAAAATAACTAGTGCAAATGAATATGATTTAGTGGGAGAATTTTATCAATATAGTAAATAACCTTACATTTTTAAGGAGGATTTTATGAATATAGCAAATAAACTTACATTCTTAAGGGTAACTTTAGTATTTGTTTTTATGGCATTAATTTGGTGGATACCTGGAAACATGGAATTAAACTTATGGTTGGCACTAGCAGTATTTATTTTTGCTAGTTTTACTGATTTTTTAGATGGATATCTTGCAAGAAAATTAAATTTAATTACAAATCTTGGCAAATTTATGGACCCACTGGCTGATAAATGTTTAGTAACAGTGGCAATGTTAGCACTAGTTGATGTTGGTGACCAATGGTTAAATTTTAAATGGCCAGCATGGATTTTAGCAATAATTTTGCTTCGAGAATTTGCAGTTTCAGGAATGCGACTTATTGCCGTAACTAAAAATGTTGTTGTTTCGGCAAATATATGGGGAAAAGCTAAAACAGTGGTACAAATGGTTATGATTATAGTGTGCTTATGTCCAATCCAATCATACTTCATGGGGACGTTGGGATTATTTTTAACCTATTTAGCTTTAGTTTTGACAATTGTATCAGGAGTAATATATATATGGGAGAATAAAGAAGTATTTAAAGATTAAATGATTAATAATAGGAGGTCATTCTCTGATTAATTTTTATAAAAAAGGAGTGGGCTTATGATCGCAGATTTAAAACCACCACAACAAGTTAAAACAGTTTATTTATTAAGAGTAGACAACTACTAAAAAATAAAAACGGAAAGGAATATTACGCATTAAAAGTACAAGATGCATCAGGAGTTATGGATGCAAAAGTTTGGTCTATAAACTCAAGTATTGCAGATTGTAAGATTAATGATATTATTTATATAGAAGGAGAAGTGGTATTATTCCAAAACAATCTTCAGCTAAATGTATTTAAGCTAACCATTGCAACCGAGGATACCTATAAGATAGAAGATCTAATTCCAAAATCAAAAGTTAATTTAGAAAATCTGCAGACAGAATTGCTTGAATTTATTGATAGTGTACAAAACAATAAAGTTAGACAATTACTTGAATCTATTTTCTATGATGATGAAATACTTGAAAAGTTTATTAATCATCCTGCAGGAAAATCTGTTCATCATGCATATTTAAATGGATTGCTTGAACATACTATCACTGTTGCAAAAATAGGAAGAACTTTAAGTCGGAATTACAACCATGTAAATGAAGATTTAGTTATTGCTGGTTGTTTACTACATGATATTGGTAAAATATATGAACTTTCAAATTTTCCACAGATTGATTATACAGATGAAGGTCAACTATTAGGGCATATTATGATTGGTTTGGAAAAAATTAATACGTATATAAATCAAATACCTGATTTTCCATCAGAATATTCATTAGTTTTAAAACATATTATAGCGTCTCATCATGGAGAGTTGGAATATGGTTCACCTCAGACACCAAAGTGTATTGAAGCAATGATTGTACATTTATCTGATTATAGTGATTCCAAAATAAAGATGATAGAAGAAATGCTTGATGATTCTAAAGAAACTTATGTAGGATATAATAAGATTTTGAATAGAAATATAAGACGAACAAAATCTGAAGAATAGGAAGTGCATATATGGATAGTGTGATAAAAAAGACACCTTTGTTGGATTTGTATATTCAAACTCAACTAAATGAAGAGATGCAAGAAATTGATAATAAGAAAATTGTAAAATTATTAAGAAATTTATTACAAGAAGAAAGTAAAGATAATATCACATTAAATTAGGAGTTTCAGATGTTTTTACCAATTGATAAAAAGGATTTAGAAAAAAGAAATATTGACCAGGTTGATTTTGTATTGGTAACAGGAGATGCTTATGTTGATCATTCATCTTTTGGAACTGCTGTTGTGGGTAGAGTATTGGAACGTTATGGTTATACTGTTGCCATACTTGCTCAACCTAAATATAAAAGTTGTGAGGATTTTAAGCGATTTGGAAAGCCAAGATTGGCGTTTTTAATTGGTTCAGGGAACATTGACTCAATGGTAAATCATTATAGCGTTTCGAAAAAAAGACGGAAAAAAGATGTTTACACTGCTGGCGGAGAAATGGATAAAAGACCAGATAGAGCAGTGATTGTATATTCTCAAAAAGCAAAAGAAGCTTATAAAGACGTACCAATTATAATTGGAGGTATTGAAGCAAGTTTAAGACGATTATCACATTATGACTATTGGGATAATAAAGTTAGAAAATCCATTTTGTTAGATGCAAAGGCAGACTTATTATTGTATGGGATGAGTGAAAAGTCAGTAATAGAAGTTGCAGAAGCTTTGGATAGTGGAATTGACATAAAGTATTTATGTTTTATAAAGGGAACTGTTTTTAAAACAAAAGATTTATCGGCTATATATGACGGAATTATGCTGCCAAGTTTTGAAGAAGTTTTCACTAGTAAAACTATGTATGCAAAAAGTTTTGTTATTCAAAATGATAACACAGATCCTTTTATTGCAAAACCTATAATAGAAGATTATGGTACTCAAGGGTATGTTGTTCAAAATCCTCCCTCTCTGCCACTAACAACTCAAGAACTAGATGACATACATGATTTGCCATTTATGAATTTACCACATCCCATATATAAAGAAGAAATTGCTGCTATAAAGGAAATACAATTTAGCATTACAAGCAATAGAGGATGTTTTGGTAGCTGTAGCTTTTGTGCAATAACATTTCATCAAGGAAGAATTGTTCAAGGAAGAAGCAGAAATTCTATGGTAAAAGAAGCTACAAATATGACAATGCATCAAGATTTTAAAGGTTATATACATGACGTGGGTGGCCCAACAGCTAACTTTACTAATGGTCCATGCCATAAATCTAATATAAAAGGAACATGTAGCTATAAAAAATGTCTTTTTCCACAACCCTGCAAAAATTTAGAAATAAATCATGCTGAATATATAAAGACTTTGAGAGCTATAAGAAATATCCAAGGTATAAAAAAAGTCTTTATCCGTTCAGGAATAAGGTATGACTACTTATTAAAAGATAAAAATAGTAAAGAAATAGTAAAAGAAATATGCGAACACCATGTGAGTGGACAACTTCGTATTGCTCCCGAACATATTTCTGATAATGCACTAAAATATATGGGAAAACCTTCAAAAGAGATTTATGAAAAATTTGTTATGATGTTTGAAACCCAAAATAAGGAGGTGGGAAAAGAGCAATATATTGTACCATACTTTATGAGTTCTCACCCTGGATGTACTTTAGATGATGCTATTGAGCTTGCTTTGTATTTAAAGAAGATTAACTATATTCCACAGCAAGTACAAGATTTTTATCCAACACCATCAACATTATCAACTTGCATATATTATACTGAAATGGATCCATATACTTTTAAACCAGTATATGTTGCTAAAACAGTTGAAGAAAAAGCTATGCAAAGAGCATTATTACAATACAACAAAAAACAAAATTATAATTTAGTCTATAAAGCATTAAAAAAAGCTGGCCGAACGGAGCTAATAGAATTTTTAATTCCACAAAAATATAAAGGGAGATAAAAATGGCGACAAATAAAAAAACAATACCTGATAATAAATGGAGATTATTATTATGGATGTTAGCAGGATTAACCTTTGGAAATTTTATTGGAGAAATATGTAAGCCAATATCATTTCTGGCATTTTTAAGTTTTGGGCAAAGTTTTGGGATAGCAAATCCCGTAGAACTAAATTTAGGGTTTTTATTAATAAGTTTTAAATTTCAATTATACATTACTTTAATAGGTATTATAGGAATGGCTCTTGGAGTAGTAATTTATAAAAGAGTTGGATAGTTAATCTAAAGTACTTTGAAATAGTAGTAACTACATTTGATTATTATATAATGGTGCATGAGCAAAGCTCCTGTTGGGAGTTTCACTCTCAAACCCTCAAAAAAACATTTCAACTTATAAGTATGTCTACTATATAAAACCTCTTATAATATTTGTACAAACTCATCTTCACAAAGAGAAGTAGGATAGCATCATCTATATTTAATAGGCATTTATCCACTACCCTAAAGGGTTAGTGGTTTTCTGCTTTAAATTTTATAAAATTGTAAAATTCATTTAATATTTAAGTATAATTCTTAAATATTATGGCAATAATCTTTAAGAGTTTATTATAAAAGGGGATTGCTGATGGAAGTAATTGAACGAGGTTTGAAATTTGGAATAAACAGTTTAACTGATGAAGAATTATTAAATATTATTATTAAAACAGCAAATAAAAAAGATAATATAGAACATTTAGTAAATGTTTTATTGCAAGATATAAACAATGAAATAAATATAATAAATCTGAAAAAGTGGAACCTTAATAAATTAAATGTTTTGGGAGTAAGTTCAGAAATATCAGTTAAAATTTTAAGTTTATTGGAATTATCAAATAGATTGAATATAAGGCAAACAACAAAAAAAATTCAGATTACTCATCCTTCTATAATAGCAAACCTTCTGATGGAAGATTTAAGATATGAAAAGCAAGAACATTTTTATGTTGTACTTTTAGATTCGAAATGTCAAATAATATTAATTCATTGTGTTTCGAAAGGATTGCTAAATGCTACTATTGTACATCCACGTGAAGTTTATAAACCAGCAATAGATAATTTAGCTCATAGTATATTGGTTGTTCATAATCATCCAAGTGGGAACCCTGAACCAAGTGAAGAAGATAAGGAAATAACAACAAGACTTATTAAATCTGGTGAAATATTAGGAATACCATTAAGAGATCATATTATTATTGGAGATGGAGAATTTATAAATTTAAGAAGTATAATGAATTTTTAGTTATGAAATATGCTAAAAAATTATATTATCTTAGATATGGTGGTTTTAATAAAGAAAATTGAAATATAGGGAGGTATACCTTGTGTTTGGAAAAGATATGGGTATAGATTTAGGTACAGCAAATACTTTAGTGTTTGTAAAAGGAAAAGGAATTGTAGTAAATGAGCCATCTGTTGTTGCAATTAAAGAACGAACAAATCAAATTTTAGCAGTAGGTGATGAAGCAAAGCAAATGATAGGAAGAACACCAGGAAATATAGTTGCAATTAGACCCTTAAGAGATGGTGTTATTGCTGATTTTGGAACAACTGAAGCCATGATTAGATATTTTATAGGAAAAGCTTATAAACAATCATTATTTTCTCCAAAACCTAGAGTTGTTGTATGTGTTCCTTCAGGTGTTACAACAGTGGAAAGAAGAGCTGTTGAAGAGGCAACTTTGAAAGCAGGAGCAAAACAAGCGTTGATTATGGAAGAACCGATGGCAGCAGCAATTGGCTCCCAACTTAGAGTGGAAGAACCTACTGGAAATATGATTGTTGATATTGGTGGTGGAACAACAGATGTAGCAGTTATTTCACTAGGTGGAATTGTAGCTAGTAAATCTTTACGTATTGCAGGAGACGAATTTGACGAATATATTGTTTCATATATAAAAAAAGAATACAATCTTATGATAGGGGAACGTACAGCTGAACAAATTAAAATAACAATTGGAGCAGCCTATCAAATTAATGACGATGTAACTATGGAAATAAGGGGCCGAGACCTTGTTACAGGGTTGCCAAAAATATTAACTATAACTTCATCAGAAATTACAGGTGCTATTAAAGAGCCAGTAAATTCAATTGTAGATGCAATTAAATCTACATTAGAAAAAACACCACCAGAACTTGCAGCTGATATTATGGAAAGTGGAATTATGTTAACAGGTGGTGGAGCGATGCTTGCGGGACTTGATACATTAATTAGCCTTGAAACTGGAATGCCTGTTAAAATTTCAGAAAATCCACTAGATTGTGTAGCAAGAGGTACAGGTTTAGCACTAGAAAATATCGAAAAATGGTCAGGTTTATTTTCAGATGAAAGATAAATAATAGGAGTGGTGTATGAAAGTATCACGAAAAGTAAAAAAAAGAATATTTATCATAAGTGGTATAACGCTAATACTATTATCACTAATAGTAACACTAGGTAGAATATACCAATTAACATTACTTGGAACAATATCTGATATTATTATTTATCCATTTCAAAAGATAATAAATATTGCAAATACTCATGTTGGTGGATTAACAGGTTATTTTAAAGATATTGACACTTTACTTAATCAAAATGAAGAATTACTGCAAGAAAATGAACAATTACTATATCAAAATACTTTGCTTGCAGAATTAGGACAAGAAAATGAAAATTTAAAAAGCTTATTAGATCTAGCACAAAGATATGAACAATACCCTTCACAAGGTGCAAATATAATAGGTAAAGATCCAGGAAATTGGTATAAAGTATTTACTATTGATAAAGGTAAAATAGCTGGTTTAGATAATAATAATATTATTTTAGCAAATGGAGGACTAGTTGGTAAACTTATTGAAGTAAATCCGTTATCTTCAAAAGTACTTACCTTAATAGATGATAGAAGTTATGTTAGTGTAAAAGTAGTAAGAAGTGGAGATATAGGTATTCTTATGGGAGATATAGAGTTATCTAATAAGGGTATAGCTAAAATTGAAATAGATATAAATGCAGAAATAGTTAAAGGTGATCAAGTAATAACTTCACATTTAAGTGACATATATCCACCAGGAATACCTATTGGAACTGTGGAAGAAGTAATTGTTGCTGATAATGACCTTATGCAATATGCTTATGTAAAACCTTTTGTTGATTTTAGTAACTTACAAAATGTCTTAATAATTTCAAAAAATGGAGAAAAAAAATGAGAATAGTTACAATTGGTGGACTCATATTAATAATTCACATTTTACAATCTACATTATTTAATTTAATTAGGATAAATAATATAGCACCTAATTTTTTCGTAATGATAATAGTATCTTTTTCCTTATTAAGAGGTAGCAAAGAAGGAGCAATTATGGGACTCTTTGCAGGAATTTTATATGATTTATCTTTTGGAACAACAGTAGGATTTGCTTTTTCTTATATGATTTTAGGTTTTTTATGCGGGCGATTAACACCTAATTTTTACAGAGAAAATTTTATTCTTCCGTTTGTGTGCACATTCTTAGGTGATCTTTTTATTAATTCTTTTATAGTGATAGCTTTAATATTAAGAGGTGAAACAAATATTATATATTTTTTTAAAGAAATAATTGTACCAGAAATAATATATACAAACGCATTAACAATTTTTGTTTATCAAATTAGTTATAAAATAAATTTAAAAATAGAGCAAGTTGAAAAACGTACTCGCAATATCTTTTAGAAATTTACTTAAGAGGAAGGAGAAATTTAAATGAAAAAGTTGTCAAAAAAAATAGTTCAATTAACAAAAGAAAGAGTATTTGTTATGTTGATTGGGATAATTATACTTTTTACAATACTTCTTCTAAGATTTTATCAATTACAGCTTATTAGATATGATGAGTATTCTTCAAATATAAGAGTTGGTATAGAAAGAACTGTAGAAGTGCCAGCAACAAGAGGACTAATATTTGACAGATATGGAATTCCTTTAGCAATTAATAAACCTATTTATGTTTTAAAAATAGATCAGCAAGTTAAGCAAACAAAAGAAAGTTTAAATAATGTATTATTAAAACTAGCAAATGTGTTAGAACTAAACGGTGATGAATATATAGATAATATTCCTATAACAAATTCTCCTCCCTTTGAATATACCACAAGTAAAACCAGCATAAACCAATTTATGTATAATATTCCATATAATAATGAGGAACATAGAAAAGAATTACTAGAGTTATCTGCAAAAGAGCTTATTGATTATTTAAAAAAACAATATAATATTACAGAAGTTAGCTTTGAGATAGATAAACATACTGGAAAAAAAATAAAGAAAGGCTTTACAGATGAAGAAGCAAGGAAAATTATTGCTCTTAGAACAGCTATATATCCATACACTTATAAACAGTATAATTTAGCCATGCTTGCTTCAGATATATCTGAAAGAGCTGTTGCATATATACAAGAAAACAATGACGAGTTTATAGGAGTTAGTGTAGACATTGATGCAACAAGACAATATACAGAAGGAGAAGTTACTGGAAATCTTATAGGGTATACACGAACTATAACAGATAATTTATATGAAGAATTAGAAGGTCAAGGATATGATAAAAACGATATAGTTGGACATGAAGGCATCGAAAAATCAATGGAAGCTACATTAAGAGGAATAGATGGAAAAGAAGTTATAGAAGTTGATACTTTAGGAAAAAAAGTGCATACTATTGAAGAGGGTAATGCAATTCAAGGTGATGATATCTTTTTGACAATAAATATAGAACTACAAAAAGAAATCTATGAAAGCATAGAAAATCGACTTAGCGAAGCTTTAGTTGTTAGACTTAAAGGTACAAAGCCTAGAATGCAAATATCTGCACGTGAAATGTTAATCTCTATGATTGAAAGTAGTCAATTATTAATTAGTAAAATGGAAAAAGCTTCACCTTTAACTAAGCAAAATGAAATATATCAACAATTATTACAACAATACAATCAATTAGATAATATGGTTAAAGAGGAAATAACTTTATATGATTTATTTGTACAATGGGTATCTGCTGAAAATTCAACTTTAACAGATAAAGATATAATATTAGCACTTCATGAACAAGGTTCGTTAAATTTATCTCAAAAAGTAGTTGATCAAATAAGATTAGACAATACAGGAACAGGTGAACAGATATTAATTCAACAATTGCAAGATGGTTTTTTAAAGCCAAATCAAATGGCAATTGACCCATTTAGTGCAACCGCTGTTGTTGTCGATGTTAATACAGGTGAAATCTTATCATTAGTAGGTTATCCATCGGTAGATAGTAATAAATTGGCGAATGAATTTAACAGCTATTATCCTACACTATTTGATGATAGAAGTATGTTATGGAATAGAGCATTGATGACAACAAAAGCTCCAGGTTCAATTTTTAAAATGGTAGTAGCTATGGCTGGCTTAATGGAAGGTGTTATAACTCCAGAAACTATTATATATGATACTGGTGTTTTTACAAAAGCAGGTGAGCCTCACCCCGTATGTTGGATTCACACAAATACAGGTGCTGGACATGGTCCTGTAGATTTGCAAAAAGCATTAGAAGTATCTTGTAATTATTATTTTTACGAAGTAGCTCACAGACTTGGATTGAAGTATACAGAGCCTTATGGATCCATCAATATTTTAGAGCATTATGCAGCTTTATTTGGACTAGGAGATTTAACAGGAATTGAATTACCAGAAAAAGAGCCAAATCTTTCAACTCCAGAAAATTTAGTCAATCAAACAATGTCAAGTGCTTTAAATAAACTAAAAGTAATGAGCGAAGAAAAAATATCAACTCAGGTTAAAGAAATATCAAAAATACTTGAGAAAGGTATTTATCCTTCAGCTAATCCTTATGCGGTTGATATAGAAGGAAGAATTGAATATTTAACCCAATATGAACTAAAAAGAACTATTGAACCTATGTTACAGGAAGCAACAAGTAAAAATTTAGAAAAAATAGTGAAAATGGCTTTTCAAAACATTCAAGGATATTTGCAATTAAATATTGATTATATTACAGAAAATATTGTATTAAATACTATGCTTGATCAAACAAATCGTTCTTTAAAAAGTAAAGCAACTGATCAGCTAAAAAAACATATTGAATATATGATTGATGAAGCTATGCAAAGTATTTCAAAAGATATAAAAGAAAACATTGACATAAATGATATGTTACAATCTTACCTTGAAGCTTATACTGTTTTATATAATAAAGAACTAAATAAAAATTTAGATCAAGAATTAATAGATAATTTGCGTAATAAAATAAGTACTTTATTAGAACAAAAAGATTATTATGTTGATTATTTAATTTCAAAAGTACAACAAAATTTAATAAATACTATATCAACTTATATATTAAAAGATGTTGATATGGAGTGGAATGAAGGAATCACTGTAAGAACCGCTATTGGACAAGGAAATAATGCTTTTTCTCCAATTCAAATGGCAAGATATGTTGTAGCTCTTGCAAATGGAAAAACAGTTTACGATTTAAAAATTATAGATGGAGTTTATACGTCTAAAACTACAAAAGATTATGAAGAAACTGAAGTAAAAATTCATAGTAATTTAAATGTTCCAGAAAAATACATTTCTGAAATTCATGAAGCTATGTTAAAAGTAACCACAGGAGAGGTTGGTACATCAACAAATATTTTAGGTGATTTACCAATACAAATTGCTGGAAAAACTGGAACTGCAGAAGAAGCAAGTCATGAACACAGTTGGTTTACAGGATATGCTCCATTTGATAATCCAGAAATTGTAGTAGTTACATCTGTTTATAATGAAGATGGCTTAGGTAGCTTTGGAAGTCAAATTGCTAAAGATGTATTTACAGCATATTTTAAATTAAATGAGGAAGGTGAAAAAAGTACATTAGATTATGAATTTATAGAATAATGTAGGGGTGATAGTTATTAAAACATATACAGCTTTAACTTTATGTGTTAACACCCCCCATGTTTATAAAGAGCATGGAGAGATAGATTTTTATCTATTAAAAATTCCTTTAATTGCTGGAAACTTGTAAAGCTTATTCAACTACAACGTATAACCTAAATAGTTTACAATGTATCTTAAAAAGTTAGAGAATTTATAATTTTACAAACTGGTTAAAGCGTGAAAGTGACGAAAGTAGAAAAAATGGATAAGATGGTATATGGTTAAATCCTAAGTGCTATGTATTAAGTATAAAAAGAATACTTGATGGACAATCGACAATCAGCAGCTAAGACCGAGATAATTGTCTTCTAAAAGGGAAGATAAAATATGTAGGTAAAGTTCAACGACTAGAGCAAGGCTCGTACACTATAAGCGATTGATAGTGGAAATGGGGAATACCTAATTATAGTAAAATATGCTTACGTTTCAGTATTAAATTTGGATAAATGATATTTCTAAATTAAAAGCTGAATGTAATTTTATAAAAAGCTTGTAGTTTTTTGACTATAGTTATAGGTAGTGATATAGTCTACGCTCATATGAAAATATGAGAAGTTCAAAGTTGTATAACTTAGCGAACTGGCATAGAAGTAGCGTTCTATGTTGAATAAAATAAAATTAATAAAAATGTAAATTATAAGATAATACTTGTACCGAGCTTTTCTATATTATATAATTTTATATAGAAAGCGAGGTGAAAGATTAATTCAATTACTATAAACTATATAAGAATAATAGTTTTATAGTTCAAATTTTATAAAATATTTTAACGTTTTTATTTCTTTATTATACGGTGAAATTATGGACAATCTTGTTATGTTTAAAGGGTCTAGAGATGGAATAACTATAATATTAGATCAAGAAGCATCCTTTAAAGAAGTAACTGAAAGCTTTTTAACTAAATTAAAAGATGGAGAAAAATTTTTTAAAGGAGCAAAAACTACAATAAAATTTCAAGGAAGAAACCTTTCCGAAGTTGAAAAAGATACTTTAATTGGTTTATTGGGAAATCAGCAAGTACTCGATGTTTCTTTTTTACATGAATTTGAAAATAAAAAGGAAACAAATTTAAATGAACTAAACACAACTGAAATAATTGAAAAAGATAAACCAAAAGCTCGTAAAACCATTGCATCAAGTATTTTAAATATGAATGAAAAGGTATCACCAACTTATTTTCATTATGGAATTTTACGTTCAGGACAAGAAATTAATTTTGATGGAAGTGTAATAATTATAGGTGATGTGAACCCTGGAGCTGTGGTTAAAGCTAAAGATAATATTATTGTGCTAGGATATTTAAAAGGAATAGCTCAGGCTGGAATAAATAATCATCATAAAAAATCAATTATCATAGCTTATGGCTTAATTCCTATGCAACTTGTTATACAAGGAAGAATTGCAAAATTAGCAACATTTGAGAATTCAAACATAAAATCTCATAATATGCCACAAATTGCGTATGTGTTAAAAGAAAAAATTTATGTAGATGAAATAGATTTTAAAACTATACAAAATATGTTAGAATAAATAGTGTAGAAAGATCTTTAACATTTCTATGTTATCGAAAATAATAAGAAAAGTCTATGGATTTTTGTCATTATTTTAAATAATTAACAAGAAATTGTTAATTTCTTGTTAATTCCCATGAATAAAACTAAAGGGGGATAAACCATGAGTCAAGTAATAGTAATAACTTCGGGTAAAGGTGGAGTCGGAAAAACTACCACAACTGCAAATATTGGAACAGCATTGAATTTGGCTGGAAAAAAAGTGGTATTGGTTGATGCTGATATAGGGCTTAGAAATTTAGATGTAGTTATGGGTTTAGAAAATAGAATTGTCTATGATTTAGTGGATGTAGTTGAAGGTCGCTGTAGAATAAAACAAGCTTTAATTAAAGACAAAAGGTTTGAAGGCTTGCATTTATTGCCAGCAGCTCAAACACGCGAAAAAGATGCAGTTACACCTGAACAAATGAAAAAACTTTGTGATAGTTTAAGA
>LJHD01000140.1 GCA_001983475.1 Candidatus Epulonipiscium fishelsonii
GCAGCAAATGTTACAGATAATATAACTGATGAACCAATATTAAATCCTTATATAATTGAAGAAGTTGGTGCAGCAAACATGAAACAACATTGTCTTCATTATATTCCAAAAAGTGCTTAATAACAACTCATTAAAAGTATCTGTTAAGTAGGAATTTTTGGATTAGCGACTCCAGAAACATCATATAAAACTAATATTATAAATGTCGAAAATATAACATTTCAAGATCCATTTGAAGTCTACAGAAAAATAGTTAAAGAATTAGAAGGTCAAGTTGATTTTATAATTGCCCTTTCGCATCTAGGAGTGGAAGGAGAGTGGACTAGCATCAAATTAGCAAGAAGTAGAAGGAATTAATTTAATTGTAGATGGGCATAGTCATACAGAGTTGCCTGAAGGACAATTGGTTAATGATACTTATATTGTTCAAGCGGGTGAATTTAATAAAAATGTTGGTATTGTTGAAATTGATGTCTTAGAAAATGATGAATTTGAGATTTTACCAAAACTTATTACAAAAGAAGAGGGGATGTTGCTGGAAGAAGATGAAGATGTAGTTGAAGCTATTGAAGTAATTAATGCAGAATTTGATTATATAACAGGACTAGTTTTGTTGGGCATACAGATATATTTTTAGATGGAATGTGAAAGTGTGTACGAACTGGGGAAACCTCTATGGAACCTTATTTTACTAACGCTATGTTGTTGATCTCAGGAGCAGATATTGCGTTCAAATGGAGGTGGAATTAGAGCTTCTATTTTGAAGAAGGCAATATTACAAAAAGAGATGTAATAAATGTTTTCATTTGGCAATTACATTGTAACAATTGTGAAGTTACTGGTCAAGAAATATATCAAGCAATTGAAATGGGAATAGATGCATATCCACAAAAAGGGGGAGCATTTCCGCATATTGCGAATGCATGTAATATTTTTGATGAAAGTAAACGCTGGTGGAAAAGAATAGTTGAAATTAGAAGATAGTGTGGTGAGATTTAAAACAGACGAAGTTTATTTACTAGCTACAAATGATTTTATAAGAGCTGGTGGAGAGATGAATATACTATGTTTTGATAATCCTATTATGTATGAGTACTCAGCTTTAGATTCGACTGTTATAGAATATTTGCTTTTGTAAAAGGTACAGAAGGAACAGAATTATGATCGTATATTAGTTACTACAATAGAGATGATATTCCGTTACCAGTTTACAGCTGAAAAGACCTAGCTAAAAAAGCAGAAGAAGAAGCTAAAAAAAGAAGCTCTAAAAAAGAAGAAGAAGATAATAGTAGCAGTAACTTTAGAATTATATATACTATTGAAGAGGGGGTTTCGCTAGGATATATTGCAAACCTGTATGATACTTATTTCTGAGTTACGTCAAATATTAACGAAATAGAAGATTCAGATGTAATTTATAGGTGATAAAATTATATAGTTCCATCAAAAAGTAGTGTAGAAGAAGATACAATGGAAGAAATAAGAAGAAGTAATAGAAGAAGATATAATTGGATAAGTGGTAAGTGAAGAATTAGTGATAGATGAAGAAATAATGGAAGGAATAATGGAAGAATTAATAGAAGAAGATACAATGGATGAATAGTAATGGAAGAAGAAATAGAAGAAGATATAATGAATAGTAATGGAAGAGAAGTAGAGGAAGAGATAA